>JAQGNR010000102.1 GCA_028291765.1 Herbaspirillum sp. | reverse complement strand
GCGCCGTTAAAGTTGACGACGCTGCCATTAGCGCCGGCGTCTATGCGCAACAACTCAGAGCCAATCGTACCGGCGAAGCCGGTTACCGTTGAATTACCGCCGAATACAACGATCGCGTGATCGGCCGCAGTGCTCGTAATGGCGCCACCGAGATCGTTATTTGTATTAATGTTCTGATTGGCCCCCACGCTCAACGTGCCTGAGCCTGCAGTATCTACGCCGTTCAATACACCCTCGGTACCGACGACGCTTGGAAGGGCATCCGCTTCACGTGCAAAACCTGGCAAGGTCCAGCATGCTAAAGCCGCCGCAACCGCGGTCGAGATGATTAGGTTTTTGATTTTATTTCCTTTTGAGGCGTTGCCTCTTGTATTTGTTGTTGCCGGGCGGCCACATTTATTCTTTTATTTTTAGAGAGCTATATGTGTTATTGCGATGATGTTGACTTGTCCTACCTGTATAAAGTTGCAGGATAAGAAAAATGAATTGGAACCGGGCAACAATCATTTGGTGAACTTATCCAAAACCGCTTATTCAAAAAGCAACGCGGACACTTAGTACAACGAAGCGATCGGAAAGGAATTTATATGGAAAAAATGAGCGGCAAGCAGGCGTGTCAATTGGCTGCCCATCTGATTGAAGAACAACTGGAGGTGCTCTCGATCTCGATCGCGCTGATATTGCGCCGCGCTGCGACTGAAACTGGGGCTGAGGCCGACGATCTCGCTGCCAACCCCATACAACTGCAAAGAAAGCGCAGGCCGCTGAAAACAGGATCAACTGGATCGCCCCCTCAGGCCGAGGCTCAAGACGATCTTATTTTTGAATTCCGCGCACCAGATCAAGTAGAGCACGAATACGAAAATTCGCTGCCCCAGACGGACTGTCTGCGGGTTTTAATCAGCAATGCGTTGCTGGCTGTCGATTTCTTTTTACAAGAACACGGCATAGCGACCTCCAGAACTACGGAGATCCAATTTCTAGGACATGTTTGCAACGCAATCATCAATATGAACACTTTCCGTATCGAGCCTGGATATGTTCCTAAAGCAACTTTCGACGGATTAGCCATTGACAGCACCTTGGATGGCGCTCTCTTGTTCGGAGATGGCCTCAACGAGGGATTTATGGAATTCGGCGATGCGATCGCACTACTGCAAACGCTGGCACAGCATCTGCGCGGCGTGCCGCATTTTGTCAGCGGCGGCGATGCGGGGTGAAACCTGGCGTTAAAGATCCGTCAAAGATCAAAGCGGCCCAAGCGCGTAGCGCGGAAGCGTAATCGTAAAAATGCATCCCCTGCCCGGCAAATCATGCACACTTAAGGTACCGCCGTTCAATTCCACGCTATGCCGGGCAATAGACAATCCCAAACCCAGACCGCTCTTATCCATCCCGACCTGCGTGTAAGGATCGAACATTTTCTCGGCAGCGCCGGCATGCAGGCCACCGCAATGATCCGAGACGTCAATAATGATGCGATCGGCCACGGCATAGGCGGCCAGCGTTACTGCTGTTTGCGGCTGGGTAAATTTGAACGCGTTTTGCAGCAGATTGCCCACTGCTGAAAAGAGTAAATCACGATAGCCATTGATCGCAATCGTCGTGTCTACATCCGAGACGAAAAATTCTCCGCCATAAGCGACAGCCGTAAGATCGGCGGCGGCTCTCACCTCGGCGACAAATTCCGCAACCGAAAAAATCTGCGCATGCACCGAATGTTCTGCGGTGGTTCGCACCTCCTCCACGGAACGGGTAATTAAATCGCGCAAGCCATTCAGACTGCGTTCCAGCACTGCGCCGGTCGCGCCGGACAAATTGAGATTACCAACTTTGGCGGCGGAAAAAGCCAAGCTCGCGGAGCCCAGATAATTTCGCAATTCGTGAACAAAAAATCCAAACCGCTCATTTTCTGCGCTTGCCTGTTTGTCCAAGATGGCAAAATCACGCTGATAACTAAATTCGGTCACCGCATCGGCTATCGCATTGTCCAGGCAGCGGTTGAGCGTGCGAAACTCGTCAATCTCGAACGGCGTGTCGCGTTCGTAAGCAAGATCGGTGATTGCCTCGCATAGATCGCCGTAATCATGCACCACCTGATCTACGGAAAATCCCAGTTTCAATAATTCACGTCCATGTTGGGCCGCAGAGACGCCCATTTCGGATAAGCAGCTATCTCTTCCGCCACACATGCCCGACATTTTGCGGCTGTCCATTGAACTTGCGGTTTTCTCAATCCGCAATGTTCTGATCAATTGATCCAGAAACATCGGCACCCCGTTTTGCAACTGCTCTTCGGTCGCTTTACGTGCAGGGCGCTGCGCTACTTTTTCGCGACAACGCCGTATTAGTTCGTCATGATTATTAGATAAAAAGTTGTGCATCATAAGATAGCAGCCTCATCTCGGAAAAATTGAACGAGAAACAGCATTTTCTTGAGTAATGAACAGCACGATTCTAATTTTTAGCAATCTGTCGCTTATACGCCTTCTGATATTTTTAGGGGATAGATATGTCAAAAATTCAGCGTAATGTTGTAATTGAGGCTCTCTAATCTACCTGCCGCATACTTTGTGGTTTAACATCTTTCTCCGCTTCGTGGCCGGCCCGCGGCAGTTGCACGCCAGCAATACGGATCTGCTCAAATTTGCGAAAAAAAGAACAAAAAATAGCCAAGTCGCATTAATTTTCGGTAGATGCGTGCTTGGCTGCAATTTTAAAAATAATCAATCTGGATCATCTGCAGGACGCCGCCTCGTGCCGCAGCGAATGCTGTTCAAATACCTCGCGAATATCAGCAACGTTTTTTTGAATGCAGGCTGTCTGCCAAAGCAGACCGGCAATTGCTTGCTCTGTAAAAGCATCTGTTCACAGGCATCAGCCGACAGTGGCCGGCTAAAATAATAGCCCTGAATCGCGTCGCAACGATGCAAGCCCAGGTATTTCAATTGCCCCTCGGTCTCGACACCTTCCGCAATCACCTTCAGTTTCAAGCTATGCGCCAATGCGATGATGGAACGCGCAATCGCGGCATCGTCGGTATCGCTGGTGATATCCCTGACGAACGATTGATCGATTTTCAATACACTGATCGGAAACCGTTTCAAATAGCTCAGGCTTGAATAGCCGGTGCCGAAATCGTCGATCGACAGTTTGATTCCCATCGCCTTGAGCTTGCCGAGCGTGGCGACCGCCAGTTCGACGTCATCCATCACCATGCTCTCGGTCAATTCAATATCCAGATAACAGGGGGCCAACCCAGTCTCTTGCAGCACGCGGGCAATGCCCCCCACCAAATCCCTTTGCCGGAACTGACGCGCCGATAGATTGACCGCGACGCTGATATTCGGCAAACCGGCCTGTTGCCAGGCTTTCATTTGCGCACAGGCCGTGCGCAGCACCCATTCGCCGATCGGCACAATCAAGCCAAGCTCTTCGGCCAAGGGAATAAAGTCGCTTGGTGCAATCACCCCCTCCGACGCGTGGTTCCATCGAATCAGCGCTTCCACACCGATGATGCAACCGGTTTCCAAAGCAACCTGCGGCTGGTAATGCAGGAAGAACTCGCCGTGCGCCAACGCTTGCCGCAAAATAGATTCCATGGCCAGTCTTTTGCGTATCTTTTGATTTAACTCTTGCGTATAGAATTGCACGTTGTTGCGGCCCTGCTCCTTGGCGCGATACATCGCCGCATCGGCGTTTTTCAACAGTGTGTCGGTGTCCAGACCGTCGATCGGATAAAGGCTGAAGCCGATGCTGCACGTGACGTGCAACTCGCGATCATCAACCATGACCGATTCCGCGACCGAGGCAAGTATCTTCGGCATCAGCAAGGAAATGACCTTCTCATTGGAATGATCGATTACCACCACGAATTCATCGCCGCCATGACGGGCTACCGTATCGTTTTCCCGCATGCAGGATTTCAGACGCGCACCCACCGCCTTGAGCAACTGATCGCCGATATGATGGCCCAGGCTGTCGTTGATGAATTTGAAATGGTCGAGGTCGATAAACGCTACGGCGATCTGGTGCCCATAGCGTTCTGCCGATACGATCGCCTGCCGCAGACGATCATGCAGGCGGTTCCGGTTGGCCAGGCCGGTCAAGGCATCGTAGTTGGCTTGATACTCTAATCTGGCTTCATATTGCTTATGGGATGTCAGATCCATCGCGACCATGTAGATGATCGTCGGCTCATCTTTTATGTGCAATATTTTGGGAGACAGGAAAACCGGCAGTTCCGCACCACCCGCATCGAGCAGCCATATTTCCGCCTTATGGCGCTCCACCCCCAGCAGCATTTTGTCGACCGTTGCGACGTTGAATGGCGAAACGAAGGTCTGCAATAAGCTTCCCGCAATCTTATCCAGCGGCATTTTCAGCATGTCGGCGAAACAACGATTGCAATACAGAATCGTACCGTCTTCGGCCAGGGTTATAACGCCCTCGTTCATCGCTTCGACCATCATGCGATAGGTGTGTTCTGCGCCCTGCAATGTGAAGACGCTCGCTTCGGCTTCGTCGTGTTTGGACACCACCAATGCATCGACACGTCCGCTACGAATTGCCTCCAGCGTTTCTTCCGCTTCGTGCAAGCGCTCGCGCAAGTTGTCCACTTCAGTCGACGACATTGGGGAGGTGTGAGGCTTGGCTGCCAGCAGGGTCATTACGTCTCTTCTCGATCTTCTTCCAGCAAGAGGCTTCGGGTATCGGGCAGGTCGCCGATAATTCTTTTGATGGGTAATGGAAATTTCCGGATCAGTGTCGGTATCGCAATCACATTCTCGCTTTTCGCCAACGCAGGCAACTGAGCAAGATCGATAATCTCCAACTGATAACGACCATTCAACGCTTCTTTACACAGACGCTCGATGCTGGCAATCGCGCGCATCGAATTGGGCGAAGTGCCGGCGACGTATAAAAGAAAGACGTAGCACTGCCGCGTATCGGGCAAGGAATGAACCAAACGTAGCGGCGGGGTGCGCATGTTGCTTCACCTATCCGCAGGATAAATATCCAGGCCAATCAATACGCGGTCTGTATTGGAGAGATCGCCGATGATCTTTCGCACAGGCATCGGCCAATCGCGCACCAGGGTCGGGATGGCAACGATCTGATCGCCCTTGGCCAGTTGCGGATTTTCCAGTAGATCGATCACGTCGACATGGTATCTGTCCGGCATATGTTGCTCGCAGATTTTATGCAGATTGGCCCGCGCGACGATCGATTTGAGCGTTTGACCGGCGACATAGAGTCGCAACATCCACTTTTGATCCGAGGTGTCCGTTATCAGTGGCGGCGTTTCTTCTGCTTCCATAATTAATTCAAGCATGTGATAAGCCTCCCTCTTAGAGAACAGCCAGATCGGCGCGCCGCAGTTTGGCCATATCGGCCCGGTCGTGCACCATCACGGCATTGCGCTGCTTTTCTTCCTCGGAAAGGCTATCGATGATTTTGGTTGCGGTATCGAATTCTTCCCGCAGGGCAGTGATGTTCGCTTCCAGTGTTTGGCGCTTGTGCTCATATTCACGCTTCTTGCGTTGGAGTTCCTGTTGCCGCGAGACCACGTTCGATTTGTCGAGCGCCTCCTGCCCCACTCGGGCCGCACCGGTCAATACACCCTCAGGGCCAAGATAGACGTCGGATAGATCGATCCCCTTATCGCTCAGGATGAATTCCCGGATTTGATTCGAATGCGCCATGCCGCGCGATTTCAAGATATACATGCCGCGATTACGCTCGCCTTGATGTTCAATATCGCGCAGGCTCAACCAGGTATCGATCAGTGACGGAATTTCCTCATTGCTCGCTTCCAGCTTGTCGCCGACATGTGTTAATCCGGTGAGCAGGGTGGTGACCTTACGGGTCTTGAGGAAGTCGATCAGACGCGTCAACATCGATTTTGCTTCGGTATCCGAACCGACCACCGTCAAAGCCGAAATTGGATCCACCACGACATTGGCGGGATTCCATTCAAGAATAAGCTTATGCATGGTGACCAGATGCATTTCCAGTCCATGCACCGAAGGCCTCGATGCGTGAAATCGCAGCAATCCCTGTTCTACCCAAGGCACCAGATCGATGCCGATCGAGAGCATATTGCGCATGATTTGCTGCGGCGATTCTTCGAAAGCAAAGTACAGGCAGCGCTCGCCGCGGCTGCAGGCGGCATCGACAAATATAGCCGCAACGCTGCTTTTTCCGGAACCGGCCGTGCCGGATACCAAAATGGAGCTGCCGCGAAAATATCCCTCTCCGCTGAGCATCGTGTCGAGGCGCGGGATGCCGCTGGAAATTCGTTCGTTGGACACCGTATGGTCGAGCCCGAGCGAGGTAATCGGGAGAATCGAGACGCCTTGTTTATCGATGAGAAACGGGTATTCATTGGCGCCGTGTTCGCTGCCGCGATATTTGACGATGCGCAAACGACGGGTAGAGATTTGCTCTTCGACCCTGAGATCGAGCAGGATCACGCAATCGGCCACATATTCTTCGAGGCCATAGCGGGTCAAGGTGCGATCGCCGCGTTCACCGGTGACAATCGCGGTCACGCCCTTGTCTTTGAACCACCGAAATAACCGCCGCAGTTCGGCGCGCAGAATGGCGGAATTGGATAATCCACCGAATAAAACTTCGATTGTGTCCAGTACGATTCTTTTGGCGCCGATGGCGTTAATCGCATGTTCCAGCCGGATGAAAAGTCCGTCCAGGTTATAGTCGCCGACTTCTTCTATTTCGCTGCGTTCAATATAAATATATTCGATTCTCACCAGGCCACGCGCATCCAGGTCTTTCAGGTCGTAGCCAAGCGCTGCGAAATTACTGGTCAAGTCGTCATCGGTTTCCTCAAACGAAACGAAGACGCCAGGTTCGTTGTAGTCGAGCGCACCATGCAGCAGGAACTCCATGCCCAGGATCGTCTTGCCGCAACCTGCATTGCCGCAGATCAGACTAGGACGTCCCTTGGGCAATCCTCCTTCGGTAATTTCATCGAGACCACGTATGCCTGTGAGTGACTTTGGCAGCGACTGCTGCATGTTTGAGCTGTTCAATTGATTTCCCATTTCTATGTTATTTAATACTTGTGTATTTAAGTACGTAGAACGGTGTCTTTAGAGACATCAACGCCGGTAAAGAGGACGGCATGCCATTGCTTATACCACGTATTAATATGCATAAATCAAGCGATTATTGTCTGACGTAAGGGCGTTGTTTTTCGGCCCTTCCACTCTTTGACTCCTCTGTATTTCTGCGCGGAATCTTTCGTATTTTTTTCCTGGTAGGTGTTCTTTTTTTCGATCCATTTCAAAAAAATTTTCGCCAAAACTAAAGTTTCATGCCGCTGCTTCCGTAAGTATATTTGCATCATTGCACCCCTCTCTCTTTCAGCATCGATTGACCCAATCGCCGCCTGAAAACAGCAGCCCTAATTCACTTTTATCAGCAAGGAAATCATGTTAAAGAACGTATCAGTCAAACTCCTCCTAGCCGCCACAATGGCCTTCATGGAGTCATGCTGATTATTGGCGGAGCAATGGGCTTGTTCGGTCTGAAAAACACCAATAGCGCTTTGAAAAATGTCTATAGCGTTCAATTGGCGTCATCAATCGCCATCGATACGCCATTGCCGCTGGCGACCTGACCAGCCCGATCGAAGAGAAATCCAAAAACGAAAGACCGGCAGCAAGCTGGTCTCCGAAGCCGGCTCGACCATGGACGCGATCGTCGGCAGCGTCAAGCGGCTCACCGACCTCATCGGCGAGATCACGGCGGCGTCGGCGGAACAGAGCGCCGGCATCAAGCAAGTGAATCAGGCGATCGGACAGATGGACCAGACCACGCAACAGAATGCGGCGCTGGTGGAAGAAGCGGCGGCGGCCGCCGGGGCATTGCAGGAGCAGGCGGGCAGTCTGGAGCGGGTGGTCAGTGTGTTCAAACTGGCCGATCATCAACTCGCCAGACATACGGTAAATATTACGCCACGCGCTGCGCGACTTGCTCAATAGCTTGGATTCGTCAGACTTTGATGCGGGTGCGTTTGCCCTTTAAGTTTTAGCTGTTGCGGTGACCCTTCGACAGGCTCAGGGCGAACGGTTTTTCTCTAAATTTTCACAAACCCCGTTCGCCCTGAGCCTGTCGAAGGGTCACCGCTGCCGGGCTCAACCCGTCGCCAGAGCGATCCCTCGATAAGCACGCGTCTGGTTACGCCCGGATGCTTTGGCGACATACAGCGCCTCGTCGGCGGCGCCGATCATCATCGCCGGTGTATCGCCTTCGGTCACCGGCATGAGTGCATTGACGCCGGCGCTGATGGTCACGATGTCGGCAGCCGAATTGCCGTCATGCCTGATTTCCAGTTCCCGTATGGCTTTGCAGATTTTTTCGGCCACTTGAACTGCGCCCTGCACGTCCGTGCTTGGCAGCAGCAAGGCGAATTCTTCTCCGCCATAGCGCGCCGCCAGATCGCCTAATCGACCTTCGGCGGACTTGAGGATCTTACCGACTTGCCGCAAGCATTCGTCACCGGCCAGATGACCGTAGAGATCGTTATATTTCTTAAAGAAATCGACATCAATCATGATCAACGCCAACGAGCTGGCCGAGCGCGTGGCGCGGCTCAATTCATTTTGCAGTTCGATGTCGAATAGCCGCCGGTTTGCCAATCCGGTCAGGCCATCTTGCATAGCCAGCTTTTCCAAGGTCTGGTTCAACTCCTTCAATGCTTCTCCGGCTTGATGGGCTTCTTCTTCAGCGTGAACGCGCAAGTTAATTTGCTCAATCAGACGAAATCCAATGAATCCAAGTCCGCTGATAATAACCATCACGATAACGCCATGGAGCATCGTTTCCTGACGCCAGACAGCAAGAATTTCATATTTGGACAGCCCCGCCACGGCGACCATCGGATAGTGATTCAGATGGTGATAGCCGATTAGCCGCTCAATCTGATCCGTAGGCGAGATGATCATTGCGTTACCGCTATCGTTGAGCCCAGCATTCTGAGAAAATAACGGTCCGGTCAGATTTTTCCCGATCGCATTTGCTCGGGCCGGCCAACGCACCAGTTGTATGCCGCTGTTCAACGCAAGGAAGATCACGCCGTCATGCCCAATGGCATAGCTGGCATAGAAATTGTAGAAGTAATCAGTCCTTACGCTCGCCACCGCGACGCCGGAGAATTTTCCGTTGGCATCATTTAAACGCCGCGTCATGGGAATGAGCGATGAGCCGTTGGTACGGCTGATCACTGGAAAGTTGATTTTCGGCCCGGCATCGGGATGACCGCGGTGATAAATAAAAAATTCACGATCCGAATAATCGAGAGAAGGATTAATCGCACCCCGTGAACTGGCCACCAAGCGGCCATTGTTATCGATGATTAACAAAGACTGTAATGCGGGCAGCTCCTGGACCCACAACATCAGCAGTCTTTTCATGCGCTCGATCGACTTGGGCGAGACACCGTCGTTAGCGATATGTTCGGCCACACCTACTAACGCCGTATCGGCGGCCTTGAATGTATCGTCGGCATGCTGCGCCATGGAACGCGACATATTCTCTGTCGCCGTATCCAATTCACGCAACTGGACGACACGCGCATTCCAGGCGCTCCAGGCGGTGAGCGCCACTAATAATAGACAGACCACTGAAACGAACAGTGTCGCGACCGCCGTTACGCGATGTTTCGAGAAAGGTGAAATCGATGATTCGTCGGAACGCATGACATCCTTAGTCGAAATGATCATTTCATAATCGTCAATACGACTCCTGCCACAAAAAGTGCGGCAGAAGACCCGTAAGAAAATATCTGCGTATCTGCAAAAAAAAGAGCAGAGAAGGATGAACAGCGCACGAACAAAAACGCTTAATTTAACTACGTCTTAGATTTCTAATATGTTTTCTTACAATAGCATCATTATCTACAAAAACAGCAGATTTGTTGTGCAGAAATCGAGCGCGGCGTGTGCTAAAAACCACGTCTAAATTTTGCGTCTGAATGGACTACGTATTGGCATACGGCAAGTATCCATATTAAAACTTCAGCGCCAACGTAACCCTTATCGCGCGCGGCTCTCCGGGATGTACGGTCACGCCGTTCGGCGTCACCGGACTAGCCGGTGAAACCTGATAATCCTGTTCATAGGCGATATCGTAATACTGGCGATTGAACAGATTCAATGCATCGACCGCAACGGATACATTACGCGTCAATTCGCGCTGTAGGCGCAGGTTCGTCACCATGGCCGATGGCGCAATTAAACTGCCGTCTTGCGCGAGAGGGTAAGGCCCGATGTAGCGGGTTTCCAAGCCGACTGTCCACGGCCCGAGATCATGCAGCGTGGCTCTGAACAACCCCACTCTGCCGGCTGCATTGGGAATAAAATCACCGGCACTATTATTGGCGCCCGGCGTCGCGTAACGTGCATGCGTCCAGGCCATATCCGCGTCAATCAACAACCATCGATTAGCGATCCAGTGATTGTTCCACTCGATGCCGTAACGCTTACTGGCGCCATTGGGCGAGGTACTGCCGATGGCCGAGTCGGCCGCATAGACGATTTCGGAATCGCTATTCAGGCTCCAGAGCGCGAGCGAACTTTGCAGGCCATCGACCCACTCGGAGCGCAGGCCGATTTCCTTGCCAACACTGCCGGCCAGCGATGGCACTGCCGTGGCTGCATCGCCGGTGGTCGGATCGATTTTATCAATCACGCCGCGCGCATCATTGCTGTGAAAACCTTTGCCGGCATTCATGAAAAATTCCGTTTTGGCCCATGGCCCAAAAATCAGCGACAATTTCGGCGACAATTTTTTACCCGCAGCGGCGCCGGAATTTTGCGGCAACGAATACGATGTCATATTCATGGCCACAGCATCGCCACGCACTCCCGCAAGCGTGCGAAACCAGTCATTCCAGCTGGTCGTATTTTGCAGATACAGGCTGGACATGGTTTCGCCAACTTGATCGTTGGTGACCGTCTGATACGGCACGCGCGCCTGCGAATTGTCCAGGCTCACATCGATATTGTCGTGGCGCAGCTGCAAGCCGGCTTCGGTGACCGAGTCGTGGCCAAATAATGTGTGGTTCCAGCCTTTGACAAACTGCGCGCCAAAAATATTTCTGCTTTCTGCTTGTTGAAACTGATCGCCGGTCGCGGGGCGCAGTTCAAAGAAGGTGAAGTCCGACCAAAGCGCCATCTGCTCATGTTCAGCGAAGGCCGCTACTTTTGTATAGCCATCTGCATCGTGACTGTGCCATTCGCCGGAAACAATGGCGCGTGTGCTGTTGCCGCCATCCGTTGGATCCATCGCGCAATACCGGCACAGTTGACCGGATTGGATTAACGCTAAGGGCACCTGATCGGTTGAATTCCATTGCGCATCGTAATACGTGGCGTCAATCGACCAACCGTTCGTGCTGCCGCCATCGCTGAGACGCGCAAATGCATTGGTCTTTTTGAACCCCTCCTTCACGGCCCAGGGTCCATCGTTGTGCTCAAGTTCCAATGCGCCAAGCAGCGTTGGGCCCTGATCGATCAAAGCGGAGCCGGCGCCCTTTGCGCTTTGCTGCACGGGAGCACCCAATGTGATCGATCCAGCGGCCACCTCGCGCCGATAACCCTCGGCGCCAACGGTCAGGTTGACGATACTTTGATCCAGCTTTTTGACGTATAGAATGTCTGCCGATCCGGCCGAGGAAAAATCGCCGTTGCCGGCAAAATACGGCCCTTTCCGATAATCGATCCGGTCCACCAGCTCAGGCATCACAAAATTCAGATCCGAATAGCCCTGACCATGCGCATTGGTCGGCATGTTGGCCGGCACGCCGTTGACGGTAGTTGCAAAATCGGTGCCGTGATCCAGGTTGTAACCGCGCAGAAAATATTGATTTGCTTTACCGTCGCCGGAGTGCTGCGTGACGACCAATCCCGGCACTGTTTCCAATATTTCACCGGGCCTTAGCAATGGCAGGTCTTTTAGCGTCGAGCCGCGAACCACCCCTTGGGAAGCGGCATCCGAACTACCCACCGCATTATCGTAATGCCCAACGACGGTCACGGGCGCCATCTGCACATCGTCGTCGGCCATTGCTGCATGCATGCAGATCAGAGCGGTGGATACTGCCAGCGCCGTTTGCTTCTTTCTAATGTGCATCGCCTGCATTACGCCTTTCCGAATTTAATTGTTTTCTGATATATGGAACGTCGTTCCTTTCTATGGACTGATGATATCGTTTCTCATAATTCGGTGTCAACGGGAAAGTATGAGTAAATATAAATTTGTCATACTGCTGCGCGGTTGGTTGGTTGGTGCATGGTTTCGGTTTTTTGGTTTTTCAGAGATCTTTTTAAAATCCGTTAATTTTTACCTGCTGTGGTGACCCTTCGATACGGCCTGCGGCCTACTCAGGGCGAACGGAATTTTTTTTAAATTTTCACAAAAAACGTAATGGTTTTTTGTGAAACTTTAAAGAAAACCGTAACGGGGGTTTGTGAAAATTTAGAAAACCTTGTTCCTTCGACGCGCGGGCTGCGGCGGATGTTTGTGCGCAGTGAGGTAAAGAAGGGAGGTGGCCGAAGGCCGCCGGAATGACACGAACGGAGCACAAACAACCGCTACAGCCCGCAACAGACCGCCTTGCCCTTAATTTCGAAACAACAATTATTCTTGCCGCGTAATTTCCTCATGCCAAGGCGCGATCTTACGTTCAAGCCAAGCCAGCAGCGCCGTAACAGCCACGGCAAACACCATGATGACGACAATCGGGGCCAGCATCTGGGCCGTCTCGAATG
>JAQGNR010000100.1 GCA_028291765.1 Herbaspirillum sp. | reverse complement strand
TCCGTTCATGTCATTCCGGCAGCCTGCGGCTGCCTCTCTTCTTTACTTCACTGCGCACAACATCCCGCCACACCCCCACACCCCACCTGTCGGCGCCTGAACTGAACAGCATTAGTGCGTCCGCCCGGTTTCGCAACGCGCGATGCCAGACATGATCCCCGCGTCATTGCGGCAGTCTGATCAGCAGACGATACTCGGGATAACAACTATCCGGAGATGAGATGACACAATCCAAACACTTACCGCTGCAGGGCATCCGCGTACTGGACGTCAGCCAGGTCATGGCAGGCCCGTTCGCCTGCATGTTGCTGGCAGACCTGGGCGCTGACGTGATCAAGGTGGAACCCCTGGAAGGCGACCAGACCCGTGGCGCAATGGGCTTCAAGATGAAGGGGCCCGACAGCATGGGTTTCCTGAACATGAACCGCAACAAGCGCTCACTGACGCTCGACCTGAAGAGCGAAGAAGGGCGCGAGTTCTTCTACAAGCTGGCCAAAACCGCCGACGTGATCGTGGAAAATTACCGTCCTGGCGTTGTGCAACGTTTGCTCATCGACTACGAAACGATCAAGAAAATCAATCCCAAGATCGTGTACGCCAGTATCTCCGGCTTCGGCCAAAGCGGACCGTGGGCATCGCGGCCGGGCTTCGATCTCATGGCGCAAGCCATGTCTGGCGTGATGAGCGTGACCGGTTATAAAGGCGAAAAGCCGGTCAAGGCCGGCGTGCCGGTAGCGGACATCGGCTGCGCGCTGTTCGCGGTATACGGCCTGCTTTCGGCCTACATCGGCGCGCAGAAAACGGGCGAAGGCCAGCATATCGACGCCTCGCTGTTCGATTCTGTGATGGCCTTCTCGATCTGGGATATGTCGGAATACTGGGGCACCGGCGTGCCGCCCGCGCCGCTTGGCACCAGCAATAAAATGAGCGCGCCGTATCAGGCCGTAAAGGCGCGCGACGGCTACTTTGTGATGGGCGCGACCAATCAGAAACTGTGGACCAAGCTGTGCAATCTGCTGCAGCGCCCGGACCTTCTGAACCACCCTGACTATGCAAGCGTGTCGTTACGCCTGAAAAATCGCGAGGCACTGATCGAAGCGCTGGAGCAGGAGTTCGCCGAGCGCGACAGCGCCGCGTGGGTCGACGCCATGCTCGCCGATGGCATTCCGGCTGGCCCGATCCTCTCGTATCCCGAGGCATTTGAGAGCGAGCACGCCAAGCATCGCCAGATGTGCATGGAGATCGACCATCCCAACGAAGGTAAGGTCAAGAACATTGGTTTTGCGGTCAAGATGCTCGGCACGCCGCAGACAGTGCGCCGCCACCCACCGCTGTTAGGCGAGCACAACGAAGAAATTTTTGCCGAAATCAACGGAGCCACGCCATGAACGAACCAATCAGACTGATCGTGCATCCGTCGGGCGCGGCCGAGATTGTCATTGACCGTCCCGAACGCCACAACGCGATGACCATCGCCATGTATGAATCGCTGCTGGCGCTGATCGGACAATGCGGGCAAAACCCTGCCGTGCGCTGCATCCTGTTTCGCGGCGCCGGCGGCAAGTCCTTCATCTCGGGGACCGACATCGCGCACTTCAAGGATTTCCGCGATGGACGCGATGGCGTAGCCTACGAGGCTTTGGTCGAGCGCGTCATCGACGCGGTGGAACGGATTGCAGTGCCGACGGTGGCCGTCATTGACGGATGGGCTGTGGGCGGCGGCCTGGTGCTGGCGACGGCTTGCGATTTCCGGCTCTGCAGCGATGCTTCGCGCTTCGGCGCACCCATCGCGAAGACGCTCTCCAACACCGTATCTTCGCGTAACATCGCGCGTCTGCAAACGGCATTCGGCGTGCCCAGAGTAAAGAAGATGCTGCTGCTCGCCGACTACGTCACGGCGCAGGAAGCGTTGGCATGCGGCTATGTCTACGAAATATGCGGGCAGGGCGCGCTGGAACAGGCTGCCCATACACTCGCGCAGCGGCTGATCGCGCTCTCGCCGGTTACGCAAAAGGCGGTTAAGGAAAGCCTGCGCCGCATCGTCGTTGAACAGAATTTCGATGATGAAGACTTGATTGAAGAGGTGTACGGCAGCGCTCGTTTCAGGGATGCCGTGACCGCTTTTACATCAGGCTCATCCAAATAAAACAATGAAAACAACAATGAAAATCAGGAGACAAATATGAAACGATTCCGCCTCAAGGCGACCACCACCGTCCTTGTGATGTTGTGCCTCATGTACTTCATCACCTACATCGACCGTGTCAACGTGAGCACTGCCGCAGGCCAGTTCAAGTCCGAACTCGGGCTGAGCAACACCCAGCTGGGCTTTATTTTCTCGGCTTTTGCTTATCCCTACGTGGTGTTCCAGTTCATCGGCGGCTGGGTCAGCGACCGCTTCGGGGCCAAGCGCACGCTAATCATCTGCGCCTTCATCTGGGCGGTGGCAACCACGCTGACCGGTTTGGCGGGCGGCTTCACCTCGCTGGTGGCGGCGCGGTTGCTGCTGGGCCTGGGCGAAGGCGCGACCTTTCCTGCGGCTACCAGCGCGATGGCATCGTGGGTGACCAAGGACCGGCGCGGCCTGGCGCAAGGCATCACACACTCCGCGGCGCGGCTCGGCAACGCCGTGGCGCCGATGCTGGTGCTGTCGCTGATGACTGCGTTTAACTGGCGGTTTTCCTTTTATCTGATGGGTGTGCTGAGCTTTGGCTGGCTCATGCTGTGGTATGTAACGTACACCGAAAAGCCGGCCGATCACCCGCGCATCACGGCCGCTGAAATCAGCAGCCTGCCGCCTCCCAGGGTTCGTCCGGCGGAAGTACCCGGCACCTGGTTACGTCTGTATCGCCGCTTGCTGCCGGTCTCCGGCGTCTATTTCTGTTACAACTGGATCCTCTGGTTGATGCTGGGCTGGATGCCGCTGTACTTCATGCATACTTTCCATCTGGACATCAAGGACGCGGTCATCTTCACCTCAGGCGTGTTCATCGCCGGCGTGTTCGGCGACCTGGCAGGCGGCCTGATCAGCGATCGACTGCTGCGCCGCACCGGCAATCTGAAACTGGCGCGCAGCTATCTGGTGGCGTTCTGCATGGGCATGACCGCCTTATCGCTGCTGCCTGTGCTGCTGATACACGATCCAATGTATTCGCTGGTATTCCTCGCTGCGGCAATGTTCTTCAACGAAATGAACGTCGGTCCGATGTGGGCTATTCCGATGGATGTGGCCTACGACCGCTCGGGAACGGCCAGCGGCATCATGAGCGGCAGCGGCGTGACTGCGGCCATCATCAGCCCGGTGGTCGCGGGTTATCTGGTTGACCGGCTGGGCAACTGGGATTTGACCTTCGAGCTGTCTATCGTTGTGATGGTATGCGGGGTGCTGCTGACTTTTCTCATGAAGCCGGATGTGCCATTTGTGGCTGAGCTGAAGCTGAGGCAAGCGGCGCCGATTGCGCCTGCTGGTTACAAATTTGGGCGCGATGATGCGCATTGATGGCATTTGAGTGGGGCATCGGGGGAGGGGGCCGACGTGAAGATGTCGGCTACTTCATCGATGTCCGCGGTCGTGATGCGCATTTCTCTATGCGCGCGCCGCGTCGTAGCGTTCGGCTACGTTGTCCCAGTTGATAATGGCAAACAGATTGTTCAGATATTCCGGGCGCCGATTTTGATACTTCAGATAGTAGGCATGCTCGAACACATCAAGCAGCAACAGCGGTTGAACGCCCCATACGGTCAGTTTTTGATGATTCTCGCATTGCAGAATCATCAATTTCCCGGTCGCGGCGTGATAACCCAGCATGCCCCAGCCTGACGCTTCCACTGCGCCAGTGGCGGCAATCAGTTGCGCCTTGAATTTGTCATAGGAACCGAATTCGGCGGTAATCGCCTTTGCCAGCGCGCCTTTGGGTTCGCCGCCCTTGCCGGAAATACTGGTCCAGTAAATCGTATGCAGGACATGGCTGGACAACTGGAAGGCGAGTTCTTTTTCATAAAATTTCACTAAACCGAAATCGCCGCTGTCCCGCGCTTTTGCCAGCGCCTCTTCAGCTTTGTTGGCGGCGACCACAGCCGGCTTGTGATGAAAGGTGTAATGCAATTCGACGGTGTGGGCATCAATCACCGGCTCCAATGCATCGAACGCGAACGGCAGGGGGGCGGCGACGTATTTGCCGGAAGCGTCGGTTAATTTATCCATAATGCGAACGCCTTCTTTTGCATAGGCAGGCTGTTGCAGTTGCGTGGCGATAAGGCCGGCTCCGGCGACTGTAGAGGCTTGTATGAAGTTACGGCGTGACGGCATAGTGGAACTCCTTGGGGGTTAGGAAACTTTC
>JAQGNR010000088.1 GCA_028291765.1 Herbaspirillum sp. | reverse complement strand
CCGATTCGACGCTGCAACCGAGCGTCGCAACCGTCGCTTCGGTCACTGCTTTGACGAATGCACGCTTTTGTTCGACCGTGCGGCCTTCGAATAATTGAACGTTGATGGTTGGCATGGTTTTCCTTTTTGGTTAATAAGTTCTAATCAGTTGCGATAGGACGGCGAGCGCACATCGAGCATGCGCAACAACGCGGGCCATTCGAGGATGCCCTCGGGCGCACCGTCGCCGAGCAATTCCTTGTATGTTTTCGCGCAGACTTCAGGCGGCGGAATATTCAGCGGCCCGCCGCCGGATTGCGCCTTCAATTGGAATGCGCAGGCTTTATCGAGCGTATCCATCAAGACATATGCTTCTGCAATCGTGCGGCCGCTGATCAATGTGCCGTGATTCCGCAACAGCATCGCCGGATAGGCGCCGAGGTGTTCGATCAGGCGCGTCTGCTCGAGCGGCGACAGCGCCAGGCCTTCGTAGTCGTGATAGCCGATCTGCCGATAAAAGCGCATCGCGTGTTGCGACAACGGCAGCAAACCAGCTTGCTGCATGCCGACGGCAACCCCGTTCTCGTTATGCAAATGCATGACGCACATCGCATCCTTGCGCGCGGCATGTACAGCGCCGTGGATCGCGAAACCGGTTACGTTCACACGGTACGCTTGATCGCCAATGATATTGCCCTGCAAATCGATCTTCACCAGATTCGAAGCGGTAATTTCATCGAAACGAAACCCGAACGGATTGATCAGGAAGCGTCCTGCTTCGCCCGGCACCGTCGCGGAGATATGCGGATAGATTAGATCGTCCCAGTTTTTTAATGCACACAGGCGGTAACAAGCCGCGAGATCGACGCGAACCTGCCATTCGGCGGCGCCGATGCCGGGCGGTGCTTTGATGGATGAGGTGTTCATTGATGACCTTGAAATGAAATCCTGATCGAAAATTTATTTTAGCGCGAGAACCGATAATGGTTCAGCGCGCAGGCATTCAATTAACTGCTGAAGGCCAGGCGGCGTCTGCCGTCGGCTGGGATAGTACATGTAAAACGGCGCCCCCATGACGGACCAATCCGGCAGCACGATTTCCAACAGCCCGCTGCGAAGCTCCTGTTCGACCCGGCTTTCCAGACAGTAAGTAAGCGCCACGCCATTGATCGCCGCCAGTACGGCGCTTTCGGTTTCATTGGCGCTGATCGGGCCGGGAACGTCGAGCTCGATGGCCCGTGCGCCTTCACCTAATTCCCATTTATACGTAGAGTTGTCGCCAAGGCGCATGCGCACGCAGGCATGGTGCAATAGGTCTGCCGGGGTCTGCGGGCGGCCCCAGCGGGCCAGGTATTCCGGCGCGCCCACGACCACCCAGCGCAGCTTCCCGGTCAGCGGTACGGCGACCATATCCTGCGGCACCGTGCCCCCATACCGGATGCCTGCGTCATAACCCTCTGCAACGATGTCAACCGGCCGGTCCTCTACTGTCAGGTCCAGTTCCAGATCGGCATATTGCGCAAAGAATTTCGGCAACGCCGGGCTCAGCAGCAAGCGCGCCGCATCGCGCGGCACGTTGATGCGCAAACGGCCTGCGGGCGTGCCGCGATAGTGGTCGAGATTGCCTAGTGCTTCAGTGATGGTCTGAAAACCTTGTTCGAGACTTTCCGCCAGCGCCGCGCCGGCCAAGGTCGGCACCACCGAGCGGCTGGTCCGATTGAGCAACTTGACGCCCAGCCGTGCTTCAAGATGCCGCATCGAATGGCTTAAAGCCGATGTTGTGACATCCAATTCATTGGCCGCTTGCCGGAAGCTGCGGCGTCGCACGATTGTCATGAAAACGTTGAGATCGGCGAGCGAAGTGCGGTTCAAAGTGGCCATCGTGACATTCCATTGTATGTAATTAAGTCAACATTTCAGTGAATTTATCTCAACATTATCTGAGCTATTATCATCGATGTATTCCAGCTATGTTTACTTCAAGGAAAAATATGCGCATCGAAACAATCAATATTCCCGGCATTGATACCCCGGCTTCCCGTATTGGTCTCGGCACCTGGGCAATTGGCGGATGGATGTGGGGCGGCAGCGACGAGGCGAGCTCGATCAAAACAATCCGCGGCGCCGTGCAATCGGGCATTAATCTGATCGATACCGCGCCGGTTTACGGCTTTGGCAACTCCGAGGAGATCTTCGGCAAGGCATTGGAAGGCATCCGCGATCAAGTGGTGATTGCAACTAAAGTGGCGCTGGAATGGCCAAACGAAAAGGTTAAACGCAACGCCAGCGCGGCGCGTATCCGCCAGGAAATTGAAGATTCGCTACGCCGGCTTCGCACCGACCGCATTGACCTCTATCAGGTGCATTGGCCTGATCCTTTGGTGCCGCATGAGGAAACCGCCCTCGAATTGGAAAAGCTGCGTCGAGAAGGCAAGATCCTGGCAATCGGCGTCAGCAACTATAGCCCTGAACAGATGGACGGCTTCCGCAAGCACGCTTCGCTGGCGGTGGTGCAGCCGCCTTACAATCTGTTTGAACGGGCGATCGAAGCCGATGTACTGCCCTACGCCAAGCAGCACGGGTTGACGGTATTGGCTTACGGTGCGTTATGCCGGGGCCTGCTTTCGGGGCGCATGCGTGCAGATACGGTTTTCGATGGCGACGATCTGCGCAAGGCCGATCCTAAATTCAAGGCGCCGCGCTTCACGCAGTACTTGAACGCGGTCGATGCACTGCGGCAATTTGCGCAAGAACGACACGGGAAATCGGTGCTGGCTTTAGCGGTTCGCTGGATCCTGGACCAAGGGCCGACCATCGCACTGTGGGGCGCGCGCAAACCAGAGCAATTGGCCGGTCTCGATGAGGCCTTCGGCTGGAAGCTGAGCGCCACCGACCTGGCGGAAATAGATGCGATCCTTGGCCGCAACATCAAGGATCCGGTTGGGCCGGAATTCATGGCGCCGCCAACACGACGCTAAGCGTTTGGCTGTACCAACCCTAACCCCATCCCATCAGCGGAGAGAAGAAATGCAAACAAACACCATTGGCACTTTGAAGCTTCAAGTCGCACCGTTGGCCTTCGGCGCCAACGTCTTCGGCTGGACGGCCGACGAGCGCACCTCGTTCTCGCTGCTCGACGCCTGCGTCGAGCAAGGTTTGAACTTCGTCGATACCGCCGACAGCTACTCGCACTGGGCCGACGGCAATCAGGGCGGCGAATCCGAAACGATTATCGGCAAGTGGTTCAAGCAAAGCGGCCAGCGCGACAAGATCGTGCTGGCGACCAAGGTCGGCATGTGGAAGCAACGGCCGGGGCTGTCGGCGGCGAACATTGAGGCCGCTGTCAACGATTCGCTGCGCCGGCTGCAGACCGATTACATCGACGTCTATTTCTCCCACCTCGATGACGACAAGACGCCGTTCGAAGAGACGCTTACCGCGTATCAGAAGCTGATCAAGGCCGGCAAAGTGCGGATGATCGGCGCCTCGAACTTCAGCGGCGAGCGGCTTGAGGCGGCGCTGAAGGTATCGAAGGCGTTGGGCTTGCCGGCGTATGAGGTACTGCAGCCGGAGTACAACCTTTACGATCGGGAGGGTTATGAGACCGGTCTGGAGCCGGTCGCGCAGGCGCACAAATTGGCGGTAGTCACTTATTTCAGCCTGGCGAGCGGTTTCCTGAGCGGAAAATACCGTTCCAAGGCGGACGCGGCAAAGGCTGCGCGCAGTGGGCTGGTTGACAAATATATCAACGAACGCGGGCTGCGGATCGTCGATGCTCTGGTTGAAGTAGCCAAGCACCACGACACGACAGCGGCAACCGTGGCGCTGGCCTGGATCATCGCAAGGCCGAGCGTGACAGCGCCGATTGCAAGCGCAACTTCGGTAGCGCAACTGGAAAGCCTGACCGCGGCCACGCGCCTGCAACTATCTTCTGATGATATGAAGCTGCTTGCCAAAGCCAGCGCCGCGGCGCAATAAGCGAGCCGCGCAGGATGATGACCGCAATGGCGTCCAGCCGAATGCGCTCATCATCCCTCATCGGATGGCCTGCCCAGCCCAGCCCGATGCTGCTTGCCCCAAACCCGTCCACCGCGAATAAATTGCAGCCAACCGAGCAGCGCGCCGAAGTGGCGCAGCAACTGGAACGTGAACGGTTCGGCGATCGCCGCGAGCATCGCCGAGCCCATGCTCCAGCTTTGGCGCTCGCCGGTCCAGCGCCGGTATAGATGGATGCTCCATAGATAGAACAGTAGATCGAATAAGGTCTTCGCGCCGATCACGCTGAAGATCGACAGCACGATCGCGCCATGGCCGCCGAACATGAAGATGAGCAGCAATATGAAGGCCGTCAATCCATATAGCGGCTGCAATGTGTCGATGGCTTTGACCGGCATCATCAGCAAGCCGAGCGTGCCGTAGCGCCGATTGCCGGTCATGTCGCGATTCCAGTATTGAGTCTGCAGAAAGCCGGCAAACCAGCGCCGCCGCTGCCGCAGGAAAGTCTTCAGCGTGCTGGGCGCATCGGTGTGCGCATGCGCGTTGCCGAGTACGCGCACATCCCAGTGCAGTCCGTGATCCACCGAATAGCGGCGCAGCCGATGAATCAGTTCGTAATCTTCCACCAGGCATTGCGGATCGAAACCGCCTACCGCCAGCAATGCATCGCGCCGGAACGAAGCGAATGCGCCCGAGATCAGCAGCAGGCTGTCGGCCCGCATCCATGCATAGCGGGCGATGAAATTGCGCATGTATTCATGCACCTGGAACCACTGGAATAGCCGGCCCGATACGGTTCTGCCGCACACCGGCGTCAGAATGCCGGCGGCGGCAACCAGATCCGGCCCTTGCGCGAAGGCGCTTCTCATGGCATGGCAGGCGTCGTCGTCGAGCAGGGTGTCGGCGTCCACTGTCATCACGATATCGGTCGTCATGACGGTGATCGCTGCGTTCAGTGCGCGCGCCTTGCCGCCGTGCACTACGCGCAGCCAGAATAATTGCGGATGCAATGTGCTCGCCGCACTTAATTCGCCTTCAGCCGGCGCGGTAAGACCGAAGCGGCTGCAGAGAAGTTGGGCGGTGCCGTCGGTGGAACCGTCGTCGGCGATCACGATCTGCGCCGGGCCATGCGCCTGGCGCAGCAGTGCGGCGATCGTAATCGGCAGTACCGATGCTTCATTGTGCGAGGCGACAATCACGCCGAGGCTGGGCAAAGGGCCGGCCGCCGCCATCGGCATCGTTGTCATCACACTGGCCGGATTCGATTTTGCGCTCGATCCCATCGCCATTAGCGGCAAGGTTTTGAAGCCAACGAACAATAACAAAATCGTGTCGTACAGAATGTAGACAATGCCGGTCGCCCACGCCAGCGCGCCGTGCAGAAAAAACGACCGGGCAAACAACAGAATCCAGAGGAGGAGGACGGCAAAATGGATCACCGCGCCGGCCAGTGTCGTAGCGCGCGGCAGGATGCGCGGCGATGCCAGCGCGAGGGCGCTTTCAAGGGCCGTCGCCGAGGTCTGCCGGGAATTTTTCGATGCTGCCGCCATATCGGTATCAGTATGCATTTAAGGCGCCATGCGTTTGAGTACCGACTTCCGATCGATCCACTCGTGCTTCAACGCGCCGACGATGTGCATCGCAAGCATGGCGTAAAGCGCATAGCCGAACCATGTATGCAGCGTGCCTAAACGGTCATGCAGATGCAGCGATTCGTTCAGCGCAGGATCGAGATTCATCAGCCAGCCGATACGCGGCCAGTGGAATAATCCAAAGAGCTGCATCGGATGCGTGGCGGCGTCTATCCAGGCCGAATCGTGGGCCCAGCCGGATAAGGGCAAGCCGATCATCAGCAAGTACAAAATGAAATGGGCGATATGGGCAGCGGTGTGTTCCCAATCCGGAAAGCTCTTGGGCAGCGGCGGCGGCTTGTGGGAAAGCCGCCATAGGATGCGCAACAAGACCAGGCCGAGCACGGTGATGCCGATTGATTTATGCAGATCGATGACCGGACGTATCTGGTCGTCCGGCAGCCAATAATTGGCGCTCAGGCCTAAATAAATATTGATGAAAATCAGCGCGGCGATGAGCCAGTGCAGAACAATCGCTATGCGGCTGTATTTCATGGGATATAGAAAGCAGATGACATTGGTTGCTGGGCTTTTGCGTTCATTGGACGTCCCTTGACTGAGTTGGCGAATCTTGCCGTCTTACCGTTAACTACCGTTTTGCGATTGTATGATTGTATCCACAATCCTGATTTCTGGTTTGGCGCGCTTACTTCCGGCGGCTCAAAACAGCGCCTGCGGCGCGATGGTATATTTGATTATTTCCTCCTTTTTAATGGAGCTGCCATGAAACGAACCCTATTCCTGTTGGCGCTGTTATCGGTACTGCTGGCCGGATGCGCCAATACGCAACCCTCGAACATTCGCACCGATTTGTGGGGATCGCCGGCCCCGGCTGCTGCCGCTACGAAGACCATCGTGGTGACGCCGGAAACCAAATTCGTTAATCTGGTCGGCGGCGATGTCGTGCGTTTTGTGGTCGGCGACAAATCGTTCACGTGGTCGTTCGACGGCATATACTTCCCGGCGGCCATCGATATCAGCAAGGTATCGAACGGCTTGCTGCAGCGTCCGCTGATGGCTTATGTTGTAGCTAATCCGATGTATCAACCCGATAATTCCAGATGACCATCAAGCCGCCATCGCCCGAACAAAGTCAGCATTGGGATTCCCGCTTTAGCGAGCCCGGGTATGCGTATGGCGAGCTGCCCAACGATTTCCTGGTCGAGGCATGCCGGCACATGACTGGCGGCGATGCGTTGTCGTTATGCGAAGGCGAGGGGCGCAATGCGGTTTATCTGGCGCGCCTCGGGTTCCGGGTTACCGCGGTCGATTTCTCCGAAGTCGGTCTGGCCAAGGCGCAAGCACTGGCGGCAAAACACGGCGTGACGATCACAACCATCGTGGCCGATCTGGCTGATTTCGATCTTGGTATCGCGCGCTGGGATTTGGTGTTATCGATTTTCGCCCAGCCGCCCAGCGCCATCCGGCAACGGCTTTATCGCCAGATGCATCAGGCTTTGCGCCCGCAAGGAAGACTGGTTCTGGAAACCAAAGTCGATCTCAATGCGGCCGGCGCCGAGCGCTATCCGGGCGTGCAGATTCTTGGCGAGGAAATGGCGCCGCTGACCATTGCGTTGGCGCGAGAGCAGGAACGCACGTTGAGCGAAGGCCGTTACCATCTCGGCGTGCAACGCACTGCGCAAATCGTGGCGCTGAATGGGCTGGATGAGCTTACCGACTAAGTCAGAACACTAAAATATTACGGCTGCGGGAATGTCATATTGCGGCGGATCACGACCGGTACGCCGCCGAATTTTTTCTTGACCAGCCATTGCGCCAGCGCGGAATCCAGATAATCGGCATGGCCGGGAAACCAGCGCATCAATTCTTCCGCCAAACCCCTGCCCACTCGAGGATCGGCCCCCGAAGCCAACAGATCGCGGACTTCATAGACGGATTTCATGACCGCATTGTGTTCCCCTGCATGGCAGTCTGCGCTAGGGAAATCGGAAGCTGTCATCCATGCCAATTCTTGCGCAAAATGCGCTTCGCCATGAAGGGCGAATTCATCCAGATGCTTGAGCAAATCGCCATCCGGACAGACCAGCATCGCATTGACGATTTCAACGAACTCCTGATGG
This sequence comes from Herbaspirillum sp., assembly GCA_028291765.1. GTDB lineage: Bacteria > Pseudomonadota > Gammaproteobacteria > Burkholderiales > Burkholderiaceae_D > Herbaspirillum. The sequence continues at coordinate 6,462 of JAQGNR010000088.1, read as the reverse complement.
GTCTCATCCATAGGCGTGTAACCGAGTTTGAAACTATCGGTCCACTCAAAGGGTGCGGATACGTCCATCTGGCGATTTTCCATAGATATTGAAAACTCTGCGCATTATAAAGACGCTAAAGTATCTGATGTGGAGTGGGAATGCAAACCGGCTAGGTGATTTACCTCGGAGGTGATCCTTCGATACGCTGCGCTACTCAGGACGAACGGCTTTTTTTGAAAATTTACTAAAACCCCCGTTCGTCCTGAGTAGCGCAGCGTATCGAAGGATCACCTCAACAGGTAAAACTTAAAGGATTTTAAAAGTACCCACACAAAAATCTGAAAACCCTTTTAAAACCAAGTTGCATCAAGCCGCCTCACGCAAAATCCTGGCCGCCGCCACCATATTCTTCAACGCCGGAATCACTTCCTCCCAATTACGCGTCTTCAATCCGCAATCCGGATTGACCCACAAGCGCTTCGCCGGAACCCGTTCAGCCGCTTTGCGCATCAGCTGCACGATATGCTCCTGGCTCGGAATATTCGGCGAGTGGATATCGTAGACGCCCGGCCCGATCTCGTTCGGATAGTTGAAATGATCGAACGCATCCAGCAATTCCATATCAGAACGCGAAGTTTCGATGGTGATGACGTCGGCGTCCATATCCGCAATCGAAGCAATGATGTCGTTGAACTCGGAATAGCACATGTGCGTATGGATCTGCGTTTTATCCTGCACGCCGTTAGCGGTGATCCGGAACGATTCCACCGCCCATCGCAAGTACTCGCTCCATTGCGAACGGCGCAGCGGCAAGCCTTCGCGCAACGCGGCTTCATCGATCTGAATTACACGCACGCCGGCCTGTTCCAGATCCAGCACTTCTGCCCGGATCGCCAATGCCAATTGATAACAGGAAACCGATCGCGGTTGATCGTCGCGCACGAAGGACCAATTCAAAATAGTGACCGGGCCGGTCAGCATGCCTTTCATCGGTTTGGCCGTCAGCGATTGCGCGTACTGGCTCCATTCCACCGTCATGGCGCGTGGACGGCTGATGTCGCCGAACAGGATCGGCGGTTTCACGCAACGCGAACCATACGATTGCACCCAGCCGAACTGGCTGAAGGCGTAACCATCGAGCTGCTCACCGAAATATTCAACCATGTCGTTACGCTCGGCTTCACCGTGCACGAAGACGTCCAGGCCCAGTGCCTCCTGCTCGCGCACGCAACGGGCAATCTCGGCCTGCATCAATGTCTTGTAGGCCGCGTCATCCAGCTCGCCCAGACGGAACTGGCTTCTGGCTTGGCGGATGTGCGCCGTTTGCGGAAATGAACCGATCGTGGTGGTCGGATAAGGCGGTAATTTCAACCAGGCGGATTGCTCTGCGGCGCGCTGTTCATAACCGCTCTGGCGCTGACCCAGCGCAGCATCGATGCCGGCCAGCGCTGCCTTGACTTTCGGATTGTGCACACGGGTGGAAGTGCGCCGCTTTTCGATGGCGGCATGGTTGGCCACCAGCGCTTCTTGCACCGATGGACGGCCATGGTTCAAAGCCTTGGCCAGGATTTGCAGCTCGTCCAGTTTTTGCAGGGCGAACGCCAGCCATGAATAAATGTCCCGGTCCAGTTTTTGTTCGTTGCGCAAATCGACCGGCACGTGCAGCAGGGAACAGGATGGCGCGAGCCACAGGCGATCTTGCAAGGCGCGGTGGATCGGCTCCAGCCATTCCAGGGTGGCGTGCAAGTCGGTCTTCCAGATGTTGCGGCCGTTGATCACGCCGAGCGACAGCACTTTATCGGCCGGCAATTGCTTCGCCAATTGCTCGACTTCGGCGCGGGCGTTGATCGCATCGATGTGCAAACCCTGCACCGGCAGCTTGCAGGTCAACGCCAGATTGTCTTGCAAACTGCCGAAATAAGTGGCCAGCAATAATTTGACCTTGCTGTGTTGCAACGCATCGTAGGCGCTCGCAAATGCTTGCTGCCATTGCGCATCCAGTTCCGTGACCAGCACCGGTTCGTCGATCTGCACCCATTCGATGCCCTGCTCGGCCAGCTTATCGAGCAGCGCCGCGTAGACCGGCAGCAGGCGCGGCAGCAAGGCGAGTTTGTCCGAATTGTCCTTGGCCTTGCCCAGCCATAGATAAGTCACCGGTCCGATGATGACCGGCTTGGTTTTGACGCCGAGCTTGGCCGCTTGCGCGAGTTGATCCAGCAGACGGGAGGCGTCAAGCGAGAACGCGCTGCCGGCGTTCAATTCCGGCACGATGTAGTGATAGTTGGTGTCGAACCATTTCGTCATTTCACCGGCGTGCACCCCGTCGCAGCATGCGTCATCTTGCGCCGAGCGGCCGCGCGCCACGCGGAAATAATGATCGAGTACGTCGCCTTTGTGGCCTTGGCCGCGAACGCGCTCCGGTATGTTGCCCAGCAAAAAGCTGGTATCGAGCACTTGATCGTAAAACGAGAAATCGCCGGCGGGAACCAGATCCAGCCCGGATTGATCCTGCCAATGGCGCTCACGCAACTGCGCGCCCAGCGCCGTCAATTCATCCTGCGACGATTGCCCGTTCCAATACTTTTCCAATGCAAATTTCAATTCGCGCTTTGCGCCAATACGGGGAAATCCCAGATTGTGTGTGATAGCCATGATCGATAACGCCCGTTGTTGATGGTTAATGGGCCTCATCATAGCGATTAGTACCCATGAAAAATAATGGTATTATTTCATCGATCAATTACTTCCACTCATACTTAAATTCCCATGTTAGAGCGCATACATCTGTCTGTTATCCGTGAAATCGAGAGCAAGGGCTCGATGACCGCCGCGGCCGAAGGGCTGTTTCTGACGCAATCGGCCTTGAGCCATACGGTCAAAAAAATAGAACAGCAGTTGGGCACGCCGATCTGGAAACGGGAGGGACGCCATCTGCGTTTGACGCAGGCGGGGCAATATCTGCTGGCGCTGGCCAATCGGGTGCTGCCGCAACTGGAACATGCCGAGCAAGTCATCCAGCAATATGCGCAAGGCCAACGCGGCGCGCTGCGCATCGGCATGGAATGCCATCCCTGCTATCAATGGTTGCTGAAAGTGGTTTCGCCTTACCTGACCAATTGGCCGGATGTCGATGTGGACGTTAAACAGAAATTTCAGTTCGGCGGCATCGGCGCGCTGTTCGGGTATGAAATCGATATTCTTGTCACGCCCGATCCGCTGCGCAAACCGGGCTTGCTGTTTGAACCGGTTTTCGATTACGAACAGGTGCTGGTGGTGGCCAGAGATCATCGCCTGGCGGGGCAACCGTATGTCTTGCCGAAGCAGCTTTCCGAGGAAGTGCTGATCACCTATCCGGTGGAGATTGAACGGCTGGATATTTATAACCAGTTTCTGTTGCCGGCCGGTTGCATGCCGAAGAAACATAAGGTGATCGAGACGACGGACATCATGTTGCAGATGGTGGAAAACGGTCGCGGCGTGGCGGCGCTGCCCCGCTGGCTGGTCGATGAATATGCCGGCAAGGTGGCGATCAGCCCGGTGCGGCTGGGTAAGCGTGGCATCGCTAAACAGATATTTTTGGGGATGCGCGAGACGGATGCGGAGATTGATTTTTTGAAGGCGTTTGTGCAACTTGCACGGGAGTCGGATTGGAAATCTCGGGGCAAGCGATAATGAAAACGCCGGTACAGCAACAATGATCGGCTATCGCCGGTAGACTACGGGAAGACCCACCTCCCAGCTGATGACGCCAGGCTCCTTTATCCCATTATTTTCTCAAGGAAAACACGATGAATCGTTTAAACGCTTTGGCCGTTGCTGCATTACTGTCGCTTGGCCTCGTCACGCAGGCCTTCGCGCATGCCCATTTGCAAACCGCAGTGCCGATGCCCGATGGCGATGTATCCGTCGCCCCCGACGCATTGCGGCTCAAATTCTCTGAGGGCCTGGAATTGGCCTTCACCGGCGTGACGTTGAAGGCGCCCGATGCAACCGCGGTTCCGCTCGGGCAAGCGACCCTTGCGGCCGGCGACGACACCACGCTCGTCGTTCCGGTCACCCGGCATCTTGCGGCGGGCAAATATAGTGTCACCTGGCACGCCCTTTCGAAGGACGGACACAAAACCCAGGGCGACTACACGTTTACAGTCAAGTAATAATGGATGTCACGGCCGTTTTCGCTGCGTGCCGATGGGTGCATTACGGGACGCTGATGTTCGTGTTCGGCGCTAGTGTGCTGCTGTGGCACGTGCAGACCGCCCCATTCGCGCCTGCGATCGCGCAGGCGTGCCGCGCGCCCTTGGTGGCCGCCGTTGGCCTGGCGTGGCTGAGCCTGCTCGCGTGGCTGCCCCTGGAGGGCGCGATCATCGGCGATGGATGGCAAGCGGCAGGCAGTTGGACCACGCTCGCAGCCGTGATCGTGCACACGGCCTTCGGGCATGCCTGGGTGCTGCGCGTCGTGCTGGGCCTGGCTACCGTGGCTACGGTGTGGCGCGCCCCACGCACACGTAACGGTGCGGCCTGGAGCGCGGGCGTATCGGCCGCATGGCTTGCTACCCTCGCGCTTAGCGGCCACGCTGCGATGGACGAAGGCGCACGCGGTTGGCTGCACCAAATTAACCATGCGTTGCATGTCCTGTGCGCGGGGGCTTGGGTCGGTGCACTGGTGCCGTTGCCCTGGTTGCTGCGCGCGCTACGCGACCCGGCCCAGCGCGCGCCGGCCGTGCGTGCGTTGAGTACGCTCTCCCAAGCGGGCCATGTGGCGGTGGCCGGTGTGCTGACAACCGGTGTTTTCAACACCGCGTTGATATTGGGCCGCTTGCCGACCGATCCTGAATCACCGTATCAGGTGCTGCTGGCGGCCAAGATTCTACTGACCCTCGCCATGGTTGTGCTGGCCATCAACAATCGCTACCGCTGGGCGCCACGGCTGAAGGAGCAGCCCGATCGCGCACTAAACGCAATTCGCACCCATACGCTGGTCGAAATTGCACTAGGCGTTGGGGTGCTTGCGCTGGTCGCGGTCCTTGGGCTGCTCGAGCCGGCCTGATATCCGACGGCCCTGGTATGGAATGACACGGCCCCTCAGCAGATATTTTCGCCGCTAAAATGCAAAATCATGGAAAATCTCCTGAATCTGCGCGCGAAACCAACGCTGCGCCACATCCTTGTCGTCCCTCGGATGCCATACCAGATCAATGGCAAGCGAAACGTTATCGATCGGAAGCGGAAACGTAATGAATTTCTGGAATCCTTCCGCATGCAGCCAATGCTTGGGGACGACCGCCACCAGATCGGTGGTTTCAATGACCTCGCGCATCTCAAGCCAACTCGGCACGGTCATCGCAATCTTGCGTTTTTGACCGAGGTTGGCGAGTTCGTCGTCAATCAGGTTGGTGCCGACACCACTGATGGCGACTTTCAGGTGGGTCAGATCGAGGTAATCCGATAGATCGAGCTTTGACAGTCCGGCAGAACGAGCGGCGCTCATCACGACCACGAAATGGTCTTCAAGCAATCGCACGCTGTTGCTCAGACCAGCGGTCTTGGAACGCAGGGCGAGACGCACCTGCACCTCGCCCTGGCTAGTCTTCTGTTCCATGTCCTGCGGGCTGAAATGCTGGACTTCCAGACGCGTCGACGGCGCCTGATCGCGTAGCCTTTGGCAGAGGCGCGGAAGCAGGTACATCCCGGCATAGTCGGAAACGCGCATTTTGAAGATCTGCGTTGAGGTGGTCGGATCGAACTTGCTGCCTTGTATCACCGCTTGTTCGATCTGCTGCAACGACCCACTAACCATGCTTGCCAACAAGAGTGCCTGCCCGGTGGGAATCATGCCATCGGCGGTACGCACCAGTAGTTCATCGTTGAACGTCACCCTAAGGCGTCTTAGCGCATGGCTCGCAGCCGACTGGCTGATGCCGACGCGTTGGGCAGCCTTGGTCACACTTCGTTCTTCTACCAATGCTTCCAATATGACCAGGAGGTTTAAATCAATGCTGCGCAGATTCATCGGTGAGGGGACTGGCTGATGAGCGGGAATGACGCTCTCCTTCGTCTCAACGAGAGAAAAGCGCGCCGTATTTTTCAACCTTATCATCAATGCCGCTCGTGCGCAGGGCATGCCACACCATGACTTGGTTGCTCGTGATGACAGGCCGTTCGAGCGCTTGTTCCAGACGCTCGATCACTTCCGCCGATCGAATCGCGGTACAGCTGATGAAATAGGCGTCCGCTATCGATGCTGCGTGCTGCATCGCTTGATCGAAAAAGACGTCCGGCGCAAGTTTCCCCATTTCCGTATTCGTATTCAGTCCGAGACCGTGGTGATGGACGACTTCCAACCCATGGTGCGCAAGGAACCTGATTTCTCGCTGGTTGACCGCGTCAAGGTAAGGCGTAAGGTGAACTATTTTCCTGGCATCTAGGGTTTGCAAAGCGGTGACAATTGCGGCCCCGGTGGAAAAACATGGCAGTCCGGTC
>JAQGNR010000084.1 GCA_028291765.1 Herbaspirillum sp. | reverse complement strand
CTGCAGATTCCGCTCAGACCGGCGCCGATAACGGCTATCTTTTTAGTGTGTCGCTGCGTCACGATATGATGTTGTCGTAATTGATTTTGTCGTAATTGATTGTGAATAGACTCTAAGCGCATGTCCTTTCGAGCGGCGTGAATGATACATCGAATCGGCCATTTACAAGTGCGGGCCGGATGATTTTGGCGGAGGGATTTATTTTGGTGCGGCAGGAAACTTAACTATTCGGCGGGAATCTGATGTTACAGCACTGATTTGCGTGCCAAATACATTCCAATTACATAATATCAAAGGAGTTGCCATGACCTTATCCAAACGTATCGCTACACTGTTTTTTGCAGCATTCATGCTTTCGCTGGTCGGTTGCGCTTCCACCGCCCATCACGAAGGAACCGGCGAATATATCGATGACTCGGTGATCACCACCAAGGTCAAGGCCGCCATCGTGGGCGAACCGACATTGAAAGCCACTGAAATCAACGTCGAAACCTATAAAGGCACTGTGCAGTTGAGCGGCTTTGTCGCCTCTACGGCAGCCGCTGCTAAAGCTGCTGAAGTAGCGCGCGGGGTCAAGGGTGTCCAGGCAGTGAAGAACGATCTGCGTCTGAAATAAGGGATTAAACCTTTTTAAGCGGGCCGCTGCGTAAGCAGCGGCTTTTTTTACGCCGGTCTGGCAGCAGATGAGACCGCCCGATTATTGCCCTGGCATCGCGGTATAATCCCGGCTTCCTGTTTTACGTATTGCGCAAGCTTCCGATTTAACCGCAGCGTGCTGCCTCAACTCCCATTCGCCATGTTGATTTTGCCGGGCTCAAATGCCCTTTCCGCCTTTCGTACTCAAGCTTTGTTGTCTCAGTTGCAAGCAATCGACGCCGCTATTACCGGTATTACCGGGCGGTATTACCATTTTGTCGATAGCATCGCCGAATTATCGGCAGTCGATGCGACCCGTCTGGATGGCTTGTTAGCCTATGGCGACGGCTTCAGCGAGAACAGTGAAGAGGGCGACGATTTCGTCGTGATTCCGCGTTTCGGCACGATTTCCCCATGGGCCAGCAAAGCGACCGACATTGCGCATAATTGCGGCCTGGCGCAAATCAAGCGCATCGAGCGCGGCGTGCGCTATCGGGTGCAAGTGAAATCGGGTCTATTGGGCGGTGCGCGGCATTTGTCGGATGCCGGCATTGCGGGGGTTGCAGCGTTATTGCATGACCGTATGACGGAAACCGTATTACGCGATGCGACGCAAGCGGCCGGCCTGTTTCAGGAGCTGCACGCCAAGCCATTGGCCTTTATCGATTTATTGAACGGCGGCAAAGTTGCATTGGCAGCGGCCAATACCGAACTCGGGCTGGCTTTGTCGGATGATGAAATCGACTATCTAGTGGCTGCATTCACCCGTGCCGGGCGCAATCCTACCGATGTCGAATTGATGATGTTCGCGCAAGCCAATAGCGAACACTGCCGCCACAAGATTTTCAACGCCGATTGGACCATCGACGGCGTGGCGCAGGATAAATCCCTGTTCGCCATGATCAAGAACACGCATCAACTGGCGCCGCGCGGCACCGTGGTTGCCTATAGCGACAATTCCTCGGTAATCGAAGGCGCCAGCGTCACGCGTTTTTACCCGCGTGGCAAGGCAGCAGGCAACGAATATCAGGCCTCGGAAGAGCTGACGCATATTCTGATGAAGGTCGAAACGCATAATCATCCGACCGCAATTTCTCCTTTCCCAGGCGCATCCACCGGCGCCGGCGGCGAAATCCGCGACGAGGGCGCAACCGGGCGCGGCGCCAAGCCGAAGGCCGGCCTGGCCGGTTTCACCGTCTCCAATCTGTATTTGCCGCAGGCGCAGCAGCCGTGGGAAAACGCGCAGGATGTGACGCAGCCGCCGGCGCAGCGTCAAGCTGGGGCTGATGCTGATGCCGATGCTGCATCAGCGGCAGCCTACGGCAAGCCTGACCGCATCGCCTCGCCATTGCAGATCATGATCGACGGTCCGCTCGGCGGCGCGGCATTCAATAACGAATTCGGCCGTCCCAATCTGGGCGGCTTCTTCCGCGCATACGAACAAAACGTCGGCGGCAACGTGCAGGGTTATCACAAACCGATCATGATTGCCGGCGGTATCGGCAGCATCTCGGCCAAGCACACCAGTAAAAACGCGTTGCCGGCCGGTAGCCTGCTGATTCAGCTTGGCGGTCCCGGCATGCGCATCGGCATGGGCGGCAGCGCGGCGTCGTCGATGGCCACCGGCGCCAATACTGCCGATCTGGATTTCGATTCGGTGCAGCGCGGCAATCCGGAGATGGAGCGGCGCGCGCAGGAAGTCATCAACGCTTGTTGGGCCATGGGCGACGATAATCCCATTCTGTCGATTCACGATGTCGGCGCCGGCGGCCTCTCGAACGCCTTTCCTGAAATTACCAACGATGCCAAGCGCGGCGCTATTTTCGATTTACGCCAGATTCCGCTGGAAGAATCCGGCATGGCGCCGAAGGAAATCTGGAGTAATGAATCGCAAGAGCGCTATGTGCTGGCAATCGCGCCCGAGCATCTGGAACTGTTCCAGTATCTTTGCCTGCGTGAGCGCTGCCTGTTTGCCGTGGTCGGCCACGCAACCGAAGAACGCCAGTTGCAGGTAATCGATCCGCTGCATGACAACAAACCGGTCGACATGCCGATGGATGTGCTGTTGGGCAAGCCGCCGAAAATGCACCGCGATGTGCAGCATCTGGCGCAGGATCTGCCGGCGGTCGATTTGACCGGTATGGATTTGGCGCAAGTCGCCGAACGCGTGTTGCGCCAGCCGACTGTGGCCAGCAAATCGTTCTTGATTACCATTGGCGACCGCAGCGTCGGCGCCACCACTGCGCGCGATCAAATGGTCGGCCCATGGCAAGTGCCGGTGGCCGATTGCGCCGTGACGACGATGAGTTTCGACGGCTATCTCGGCGAAGCGATGGCAATGGGCGAGCGCACACCGTTGGCCGTGATCGATGCCGCTGCTTCCGGCCGCATGGCCGTCGGCGAGGCGCTGACCAATATCGCGGCAGCCAGGATTGCCGATCTCTCCGACATCAAACTCTCGGCCAACTGGATGGCTGCCTGCGGCCAGCCCGGCCAGGACGCCGCTTTGTTCGATACGGTCAAAGCGGTCGGCATGGAATTGTGTCCGGCGCTGGGTATCAGCATTCCGGTCGGCAAGGATTCGCTGTCGATGCGGACCACCTGGAACGACGACGGTAATGCCAAGGCTGTGACATCGCCGGTGTCTTTGATCGTGTCGGCCTTTGCGCCGGTCAGCGATGTGCGCGCGACCCTCACGCCGCAACTGCGCACCGATGCCGGCGATACGGTATTGATTGCAATCGATCTGGGCCGCGGCAAGAACCGGATGGGCGCATCGATCCTCACGCAAGTCATGCAGCAGCTCGGCAACCGGACGCCAGACGTCGATAGCGCAGAGGATCTGAAAGGATTCTTTAATGCGATCCAACGGCTCAACGCCGCCGGCCAATTGCTGGCGTATCACGATCGTTCCGACGGCGGTTTGTTCGTCACCTTATGCGAAATGGCGTTTGCCGGGCATAGCGGGATTTCGGTCAATCTGGATATCCTGACCATGGAAAGCGGCCACGGCGCCGATTGGGGCGACGCCAAAAACTGGACGGCGCAAGTTTCGGAGCGCCGTAACGAAGCCACGCTGGCCGCCTTGTTCAACGAAGAGCTGGGCGCGGTGATTCAAGTGCGCGCGGCTGAAAAGTCGGATGTGATGAACGTGCTGCGCGGATACGATCTGGGCGCTTGCAGCCATATCATCGGCAAACCGAATAGCCGCGATGTGATTGAATTTGCACGCGATACCAAGACCATTTACAGTCAGCCGCGTACTGCGTTGCAGCGCCTGTGGAGCGAAACCAGTTGGCGCATTGCGCGCCTGCGCGATAACCCGGCCTGTGCCGATGCCGAATACGAGCGCATTCTGGATGCTGCCGATAGCGGCCTGACGCAGAGCTTATCTTTCGATCCGCAGCAAGACATCGCCGCGCCTTTCATTAACAGCGGCGCGCGTCCACGAGTTGCGATTTTGCGCGAGCAGGGTGTCAATTCGCATATCGAAACAGCGTATGCGATGCACAAGGCCGGCTTCACTGCGGTCGATGTGCATATGAGCGATCTGATTGCCGGCCGTGCGCGGCTGGACGATTTCAAAGGCATGATTGCGGTCGGCGGTTTTTCTTACGGCGATGTACTCGGCGCCGGCGAGGGATGGGCCAAAACCATCTTGTTCAACGATGCGATGCAGCAGCAATTTGCCCAATTCTTCGGCCGTGGCGATACCTTCTCATTGGGTATTTGCAATGGCTGCCAGATGCTGAGCAATTTAAAATCGATTATTCCAGGCGCGCAAGCGTGGCCGAAATTCACTCGCAACAAATCGGAACAGTTCGAAGCGCGTTTTGTGATGGTCGAGGTGGCGGATTCGCCGTCGATTTTCATGCAGGGCATGGCGGGTTCGCAAGCACCGATCGTGGTGGCGCATGGCGAGGGCTATGCGAATTTTGCACAGACCGGCGATCTTGATCAGGCTATTGTAGCGATGCGCTTTATCGATCATCGCGGCGCTGCTACCGAAGCCTATCCCTACAATCCGAACGGTTCGCCTGCCGGTATTACCGCGGTGACCACCCAGGACGGCCGCTGCACAGCGCTGATGCCGCATGGCGAGCGCGTGTTCCGCACGGTATTGCAATCCTGGCATCCGGCCGATGCCGGCGAAGATTCGCCATGGATGCGCATGTTCCGCAATGCGCGCAAATGGGTGGGGTAAAAGCGCGGGCTGTATAGAAGCTATTTAGTAAAACGCCTTCGGTCGTAAGTTGACCGAAGGCGTTTTTTTATGGCATCGGTTATCGATGAAACAACTACTGATGCAATACCTTGCGGATCGCCGCAGCCAGATCTTCGGCGAGAAATTTGGCGACATAGGCATCTGCGCCGACGCTTTTGACGTGATCTTCGTTGGCCGAGCCGGATAGCGATGAATGAATGATGACCGGAACCGATTCAAAGCGCGGGTCTTGTTTGATTTTTCGGGTCAACGTAAATCCATCCATTTCGGGCATTTCAAGATCGGTCAGCACCAAGGCGATTTTATCTTTCACTTTTTTGCCTTCGGCAGCGGCAGCGGTGGCAATGCTTTCCAGCTTGTCCCATGCTTCCTTGCCGGTCTTGGTCATGATGAAAGGTATCGCCATCGCTTCGAGCCCCTTGGTGATGAGCATGCGCGCCAATGGTGAATCGTCGGCCGCCAGAAGTTGCGTGCCGGGCGGTAATTGAAAGCTGGGGCCGATCGTCTCGGGAGTGAGGGCGGCTTCTTCGATCGGCAGTACATCGCGCAGGATTTTTTCAACATCCAATACTTGCGCCAGGCGCGTATTGTGAACATCGCCATCCAGTCGCGCGATGCTGGTCACCATGCCGCCGGCATTGCTGGCTTCGGCCGATAGCACCTGGCTCCATTCCAGGCGCACGATCTCATCGACTTCTTCGACCGCAAAGCCCTGCGTGGAGCGCGCATATTCGGTCACCATCAGAATGTTCAATCCGCTTTTTGGCGTGCATCCAACCGCGCCCGCCAGATCGATGACAGGAATAATCTGACCGCGAATATTGGTGACGCCCATCATGAACGGCGGGGAACCAGCGACCGCAGTGACCGTCGGCATGACCATGATTTCGCGCACCTTGAAAACATTAATGCCGAATAACTCGCGGCGATTGGCGTTGCGATCTTCGCCTAGGCGAAACAGTAGTAATTCGAATTTATTATTTGCGGTAAGGTTGGTGCGCTCGTCGACTTCCTGCATCACGGTGCTCATGATTTTTCCCCTTTATATTTATATGCGAACAGATGCATCGGGCCATCCGGCGCTTGCGATCGTTATGTTGCAGTGTGGGAACAGATTGGATTTCGCGTCGTAGTGTGCTGGGAAAGATTAGCACCGACCGGTGCACCTAAAAATTTTATTTGATAAAAAAATTTTTACGGAGAAGATTTTGTCGTTATATTGAGCGAGCGAAAAGAAAAAACGGACAACCATCAACTTGGTTGTTTATCGGATCTGAGTTACTCCAGGGGAAATCTGATGTTTTCATCTATCCGTACTCGGCTTATTACCATTTGCGTTGCGATCGTGACGCTTGCAATGCTGGTCCTGACCAGCGCCAATTTTCTTAAAGTCAAACACGATACCTACGATGCACTGGATGGCGAAATGGCGCAATTGGCCGAGAGCCACGCCGATAGCATTGCCGACTGGGTGCTCGCCAAGAAGACCATCACGAGTTCAATGAAACTGGCGATGGTGCAAAGCGATCCGTTGCCATCGGTCAAGGCCGCCATGGCAGCAGGCGCATTCGATGATACGTATATCGGCGTACCCGGTACGGCCGGTTATTTCCTGCATGAAATGCCGGCCGGTTATGTCGCGCAAAAACGTCCCTGGTATATCCAGGCCGAGCAAGCCGGCGCCGCCGTGCTGACGCTGCCGTATACCGACGCGACCACCAAAAAGCTGGTCATCACCTTCGCCGAACCGATCGTTTCCAAGGGCGCCGTTACCGCAGTGGTCGGCGCCGATGTGCAATTGGATAATGTGGTGCAAAACGTCGCATCGATCAAACCGACGCCATCGAGTTACGCCTTTCTGGTCGATAGCAACGGCGTCATCATCAGCCATGCAACAAAACAGGCGCTTTCACTCAAGCAGGTCGCCGAAATCGACAGCAGCCTGTCGGCGCCGATGCTGCTCGATCTGGAGCAGAAAAAGCAAAGCGGTGCGGCGCGCATCGACGGTAAAGACGATTTGCTGTTCGTCAGAAAAATCGCCGGCACCAATTGGTTATTGGTGATTTGCCTGGATCGCGCCGAGGCCACTGCGCCCATCGGTTCGATGCTGAAAATATCGGCGCTGGCGACGGTTCTGATGATTTTGATTGCCGCATGCCTGTTGACCGTTGCCATCACCGGTATCTTGCGCCGGCTCGGCGTGATTCGCGATGCGCTTGAAGATATCGCTTCCGGCGAGGGCGATCTGACGCGCCGCCTTAATGTCGTCGGCAAGGATGAACTGGTGCAGATCGCCGGCGCATTCAATCGTTTTGCCGACAAGATCGCTTCGGTGTTGCTTGAAATCCGGCAAGCCAGCGAATCGGTCAAGGTATCGTCCAACGAAATCGCGGTCGGTAATCTGGATCTGTCGAATCGCACCGAACAGCAGGCGGGTTCGCTGGAAGAAACCGCATCGGCAATGGAGCAATTGACTTCGACCGTCAAACAAAATGCCGACAACGCGCGCGCCGCCAGTCAATTGGCGATTTCGGCGTCGGATATCGCGATCAAAGGCGGCAGTGTGGTCGGGCAGGTGGTCGATACCATGAGCGCCATCAACGACTCTTCGAAAAAAATCGTCGAGATTATCAGCGTGATCGACGGTATCGCTTTCCAGACCAATATTCTCGCGTTAAATGCGGCGGTTGAAGCAGCGCGCGCCGGCGAGCAAGGGCGCGGCTTTGCGGTGGTCGCTTCCGAAGTGCGTAGTTTGGCGCAGCGCTCGGCAGCGGCTGCAAAAGAAATCAATGCACTGATCAACGATTCGGTTGAAAAGGTGGCAACCGGCAGTAAGTTGGTCAGCCAGGCCGGCGGCACCATGGGCGAGATCGTCGACAGCGTTAAACGCGTTACGGATATCGTCAGCGAAATCAGCGCCGCCGGACAAGAGCAAAGCACCGGGATTGAAGAAGTTAATCGCGCTATCGTTCAAATGGACGAGGCTACGCAGCAAAATGCGGCGCTGGTCGAACAGGCCGCCGCCGCCGCAGCGTCCCTGCAGGAACAGGCGGTTAATCTGGCGCAAGTGGTGGCCGGCTTCAAGCTCGACGATAATCAGGCCGCCGCTTTGCCGCCTGTGCAAGCGTCGTCGAGAGCATCGGCGCCGGTAGCATTGGCGGCAGTAGAGGCAAAGGCCAAGGCAGGTAGGCCGGTTCGTGCGCCATTGCGTGCCAATATGCCGGCGCGGCCAGCATCTGCTTCTGCTTCCGCTGCAGGTCCTGCCGCAAAATCGTCCGCAAAAATAGCGCCTAGCAACCCCGAGGATTGGGAAGAGTTTTAACGGCATCAACGGCGACAGTCCATTTCCGCCAGACGTAAAAAAATGTCCATGCGACCTGAGTCGTATGGACATTTTTTTCGTTGCAGCCGGCAGGCCGATAGCGGCTATCGGCCTGCTGCAAACACAGTAAAACTTATTGAATCTTGGCTTTGCTGCGCAGACTTTCCTGATATGCCTGCAGCTTGCGTTGTTGCAAGGCGTCGATAATTTGCGGTTTGACTTCTTCCAGAGTAGGCACCTTGGTCGGGCGGATATCGTCCAGACGGATCACGTGGTAACCGAACTGCGTCTTGACCGGTGTCTCTGTGTATTCACCTTTTTTCAGCGCGACCATTGCATCCGAGAACGGCTTCACGAATGCTGCAGGCGTCGCCCAATCCAGATCGCCGCCATTGGCTGCAGAACCGGGATCTTTCGATTGCTTGGCCAGCTCTTCAAACTTGGTGCCGGCTTTCAGCTTGGCAATGATGGCTTTGGCCTGATCTTCGGTTTCGACCAGAATATGATGCACGTGGTATTCCTTGTCGCCGGCAGTGGCCCGGAACTTGTCGTACTCAGCTTTGATATCGTCGTCCGAGATAGGATTCTTTTTGGCGTAGTCGGCGACCAATGCGCGGATCACGATCATTTGACGAGCCTGTTCCAGCTGGGCTTTCACGTCTGCGCTGCTATTCAAGCCTTTTTTATCCGCTTCCTGCATCAGGATTTCGCGGTTGATCAGTTCTTCTTTGACCGCAGCGCGCAATTGCGGTGTGTCGGCCTGGCCTTGTGTTCCCAGTTGCTTGACCATTGCATCGGCGCGTGCCGATGGAATCGGCTTGCCGTTGACGACCGCAATATTTTGCGCCATCGCAGGAATAGCTGCGATCGTCATCAGTGCAAAAAGAGGCGCGGCCAGGACTTTAGCAGGTTTAAATGTCATTATTCAATCCTAATAGGGAAGTGGTAGATGTATAAGGGGAGGTATAAGAAGTATAGAGCGATATAAAAACGGTAAAAATAAGCTGTATAAAAACAAAAATAAGACAAAAATAAAAACAAAAATAAGAACGAAAATAAGAAATTAGTCAGGCGCTTGTTTCAGCTGGCGTCTTGGTAACGATGGCCAGCGCGTGAATATCACGCTGCATCATATCGTGGAGGCAATCATACACCAGACGATGCCGGGCTAAACGGTTTTTGCCTTCGAATGCGGTAGAAATCAGCTCGATGCGGTAGTGACCGCCGCCGCTGGCGGCGCCGGCATGGCCAGCGTGCCTGGCGGACTCATCCTCCACTAGGCAGCGGGTGGGGGCAAAAGTTTCAATCAAGCGCAGTTCGATGATCTCTGCGCGGGTATACGGCGGCGTCACTTCATTGCTTATTGCGCTACGTAGGTTACTCATTCCGGCTCCTTGATGTATTTAGCCAGCAGCAGGCTCTGTCCGATAATAAACGCAAACATCAGCCCCATGGCGCCGAACATTTTGAAGTTGACCCATTGATCGGTGGTGTAATTGAATGCGACGTAGAGATTAAGCAGGCCCATCGTAATAAAGAATGCTATCCAGGCCATGCCGACGCGCGCCCATAGCGGCTCCGGTAAAGTCATTTGTTTTTCCATCATTGCACGGATCAGGTTCTTTTTCATGAAAAACTGGCTGACCAGCAATGCGGTGGCAAAGCACCAATATAGTACAGTGGGTTTCCATTTGATAAATGTTTCGTCGTGGAAATAAATAGTGGCGCCGCCGAATAGTGTGATGATTGCCAGCGAGATCCATAACATCGCATCGACCTTGCGCCGGCGGGCCAGCAAATACCCGATCTGGCATAGCGTGGCGATAATCGCCACCGCAGTGGCCAGCAGAATCGGCGCCTGGTCCACCGCGACGACGCCGCCCGATACAAACCCGGACAAGTAATGCGAAACGAAGTTCTGCGCGATTTGGCTATGGCCTTCAGCCCATTTAAAGACGCTGAAGAATAGTAGAACAGGGAACAGATCGAACAAAAATTTCATGGCAAATCATTTTCTCAGTGGAGGGCGGCGGTTTTAGATCGGCTCAGGCAGGATCAGGATCAGGATCAAAACGCAGGGATGCCGAGTTGATGCAGTAGCGTAATCCGGTCGGGGGCGGCCCGTCGGGGAATACGTGCCCCAGATGCGCATCGCATACATTGCAAATGATTTCGGTACGAATCATGCCATGTGCGCGATCGGTTTTTTCTCGGACATTATCAGGATTCAGTGCTTGGAAATAACTCGGCCAGCCACAGCCGGAGTCGAATTTTGCATCCGAGGCGAATAATGGCGTGTTGCAGCATATGCAAGTGTAGATGCCTGCTTCATGATGATCCCAGAAATGCCCGGTGAATGCGCGCTCTGTCGCGGCGTGCCGGGTTACCTGATAGGCCATATCGTCGAGCTCGGCGCGCCATTGGGCATCGCTTTTCTCGACTTTGACCGGTGCGGCTTGATGCGCTTTATCCATTTTTTACTCCTGTAAAGAATAATAATTTCAGGAAGAACAGCTTACTTCAAGATGGCTGGCCCAATCGGGCGGCAGCGCCGCATATTGCGTGAATTCAGGCTGTTCGTCGAATGGTTTTTGCAGTACCTGCTGCAATCTCGCCAATTCTGAAAAATCCTTGGCTTGCGCTTTATCGATGGCAACTTGCGCAAGATAATTGCGCAGCACGTATTTGGGGTTGACTGCGTGCATTGCAAGTCGTCGGGCCGTATCGTCGCTTTGCTCTGCCTGCAGACGCTGGCGATAGTGTTGCGCCCAGCCATCGAAGGCTGCGCGGTCGATGAATAAATCGCGTAGCGGGGCATCGGACTGCGCTGCGCTTGGCGTCGGCTGGAGGCGCAAATCGCCGAGGCGACGGAAAAACAGGGTGAAATCGGTGCCGGGCAGGATGGCGAAGAGGGCATCGAACAGCTTATTATCGTCCGCCTGCATCGTTTTCAGTCCCAATTTGGCATGCAATAGTGCCTCTTTTTTGGCCTCGAAAGCGGGCTGGTAGAGCGCCAGTGCCGCTTTGGTCAGCTCGACATCGCCGATCAGCGGCAGCATGGTTTGGCCCAAGGCATAGCAATTCCACTCGCCGATCTGCGGTTGATTATTGTAGGCATAACGCCCTTGCTGATCGGTGTGATTGCAAATATGGCGTGGATCGAAGGCTTCCATGAAACCGAATGGGCCGTAATCCAGCGTCAGGCCGAGTATCGACATATTGTCGGTATTGAGTACGCCATGCATGAAGCCGACCGCCTGCCATTGCGCCACCAGTTCTGCGGTGCGCTGCGTGACTTCGGCCAGCAAGGCTTGATAAGGGTTCGCCGTGTCCAACAACGCCGGGTAAAACTGTGCGATGACGGTATCGGCCAATACTTTCAGCATCGCGTTGTCGCGCTTGTAATACCAATGTTCAAATGAACCGAAACGAATGAAGCTGGGCGCCATGCGGGTGACGACTGCGGCGGTTTCCGGCGTTTCCCGCATGATGGGGGCGTCCGAGCCGACAATGGCTAACGCGCGCGTGGTTGGAATGCCGAGGGCGGCCATGGCTTCCGAGCAGAGGAATTCGCGGATCGATGAACGCAATACGGCGCGGCCGTCGCCCATGCGCGAGTACGGTGTGAGGCCGGCGCCTTTGAGTTGCAGTTCCATTCGGCCGCCAATGACCCCGGGGGCGGCAACATCGCCCAGCGTAATCGCGCGGCCATCGCCCAGTTGACCGGCCCAAACGCCGAATTGATGGCCTGAATAAACCGCTGCCAACGGCTTCGAAGCAGTTAATACACGATTGCCGACCAGCGTTTGCTGCAGCGCCGGGCTGTCGAAGAAGTCCGATTTCAATCCGATCAAGGCCGCAGCCGGCGCGCTGAACGCGACCGGATACGGGGCAGGTAAGGGCGTCGGTTCCAATTGCGTAAAAAAAACCGGCGGCAGTTCGGCAAAACGATTGCCCAGACCAGCGTTCAGATCCGGCGCAATGTCAGGCCCGGAGGCGGCGCGGTCGATAGCGGTGTCGGCGGAAAGCATGGGCAAAGTCCTTGAATGGTTCACAAAACCGTATTTTGACAGAGAAGCGGCTTTTTCAAGGGGGCAGGCTATTTTGCGCCGCAAAATGCTATGCTTTTCGCATTTGTCGTACAATTTCGGCTTGCGGCTCATTTGCCCGTGCATATCTGCTGTCTATCCCCTCGTTTTGCACTGCGGCTACTATGTCCCGTCCCCATTTTTTGCCCGATAACATGACCATGATGTTGCTCACTGTCGTCCTGATAGCGGGCTTTTTTCCTGCCGGCGTCAAGATGGCGCCGGGGCTCGATATCCTGACGACTCTGATGATCGGCTTATTGTTTTTCCTGCATGGCGCTAAATTATCGCGTCAGGCCATCGTCGCGGGGGCAAGCCATTGGCGCTTGCATCTGCTGGTGTTTTGCTGCACGTTCGTGATGTTTCCGCTATTGGGGCTGCTGCTCAAGCCGGCGCTGCTGCGCTTGCTGACCCCTGATCTGTATCTGGGCATTCTGTTTCTTTGTGTGTTGCCTTCCACCGTGCAATCGTCAATTGCATTTACAGCGGTTGCGCGCGGCAACGTGCCGGCGGCGATCTGCAGCGCATCGGCTTCCAATTTCCTGGGCATTTTTGTCTCGCCTGTGCTGATTGGCCTGATGGTGATTTCATCGGCCAGCAGCCATTCAGCGCTCGATGCGATGCTGAAAATTGTTTATCAATTACTGCTGCCGTTCATTGCCGGCCAAATTATCCGCAACTGGATCGGCACATGGATCGATAAGAGCAAAGAATTGCTGCAAGTGGTCGATCGGGGTTCTATTCTTCTGGTGGTGTATGCCGCCTTCAGCGAAGCGATGCGAGAAGGGATGTGGCGTCAATTGCCGCTCGCTACGGTGTTCAACCTTATTCTGGCGTGCTGTTTGCTGCTCGGCTTGATCATGATCTGTATTTCCTGGAGCAGCCGTCGCTTCGGTTTTAGCAAGGAAGATGAAATTGCGATTGTTTTTTGCGGCTCTAAAAAGAGTCTTTCCGCCGGCGTGTCAATGGCGAAAGTGCTGTTGGCCAGCCGTACCGTCAGCATGGTGTTGTTGCCCTTGATGTTGTTTCACCAAATTCAATTATTGGTTTGCGCGGTGATTGCCAATCGGTATGCTGCGCGCAAGGAAGACGCTGCGAAGGCGGGGGTCAGCGCGGCTAAATAGTCTGTTTTCAGCAGCAATCCCCTTTTCGTATAGTGCAATCACCAAGGCAGCCATAATCATGACTGCGTTCGCGCGTTGGTCGGAAATTCAAAAAGATTGGGTAATTGAAAAATAAAAGCAGCGATTTTTCTCGTTCGTTTTTATACTTCGTTCTTTAATTGTGAGATTCCGCGCAAAAATGCCGCATCAAGATTCCCTACTGCAATATCGTCCTTTTTGTTTTTTCGTGCTGGCGCGAGTGGCTTCAACCCTCGCATTGCAAATGCAGGTGGTAGCGGTTGCTTGGCAGATATATCAGATGACCGGCAGCGCCTTCAATCTGGGCATGATCGGCCTGGTGCAGTTTATTCCATCGATTTTTCTGGTCTTTATCGTCGGCCACGTGGCCGATCGCTACAATCGGCGGCGCATTGCCACGCTATGCGTACTACTGGAAGGGCTGTGCGCATTGTTGCTGGCGGTGGGCAATGCCGGCGGCTGGTTGAGCAAAGAAGTGGTTTTCGCGGCTGTTTTCCTGATCGGCATCGGACGTGCATTCAACGCGCCGATCATGCAGACATTGGTCTCGGCCATGGTGCCGGCGCGGGTCTTGCCACGGGCCGTCTCTGCGTTTGCTTCCGCCACACAGGTTGCCGTTATCGTCGGCCCGGCCTTAGGCGGGTTTTTATATGTGCTGGGTCCAAGCTATGTGTACGCCAGTAGTTGCGCGATGTTTTTTTTATGCGCGTTTCTGCTTTCCCGTACCCGCATCGATCGTCCGGTGCAGGGTAAACCGGCGGTCACGCTCAAATCCCTGTTTGCGGGCATCGCGTTTATTCGTAGCCATCCGGCGGTCATGGGGGCGATTTCGCTGGATTTGTTCGCCGTGCTGCTGGGAGGCGCAACCGCATTGCTGCCGATTTATGCGCATGACATTCTGCATGCCAGTTCGATAGGCTTAGGGATGCTGCGCTCGGCCCCGGCCATCGGCGGGTTAGGGGTGGGTCTGGTATTGGCGCGCTATCCGCTGAAAAACCGGGTCGGCCGCACCATGTTCATTGCTGTGGCTTGTTTTGGTGGGGCGACGATCGTGTTTGCATTGTCGCATTGGTTTATCTTGTCGCTGTTGATGCTGATTGTGCTGGGAATGGCGGACATGATCAGCGTAGTGGTGCGATCCTCATTCGTGCAATTGCAAACGCCGGACGCGATGCGCGGGCGGGTCGGCGCCGTCAATTCGGTTTTTGTCGGGACCTCAAACCAGTTGGGCGAATTCGAGTCCGGCGCGACCGCCGCCTTGCTGGGTGCGGTGCCGGCGGTTATCGTGGGCGGCCTCGGTACGCTGGTGGTCGTGCTGTTGTGGATCAGGTTGTTTCCTGAACTGTACGAGGTGGACCGGCTGGTGGCGATTGATGAGGTGGCGCAAGCTGCGTAGTTATCATTTTTATTGCGGATGAAACTGATGCGCCAACGTAAATTCATCCGTGCGCGGTGTGTATTTCAAACCTTTGCGCACCGCCCAGGTAGCGTATTGGTGATACAGCGGGATCACCGCATAATCCTGCAGGGCAATGGTGGCGGCTTGCTCGGCGAATTTTTCGCGTGTTTGCTGGTCCACTGAAGCCAGCGACGATTGCACCAGTTTGTCGACGTTCGGATTGCTGTATTTCCCCCAGTTCCATGAGCCCCAGCCGGTAGCCGGATTGGGCGTGCCGACCAGTGTGCGCAGACCGAAATCGCCGGCCAGCGTGCCCCAGCCCAGCAGCGCAACGCTGTATTCACCGGTGCGTGCCTTGCCGAAATAGACCGATAAGGGCAGTGTTTCGACTTTGGTTGCGATGCCGATGCGGCTCAGGAATTGGGCCACTGTCTGCACGACGCGTTCGTCGTTGATATAGCGATTATTGGGGCCGTGCAGCGTCAGGTTGAAACCATTCGGATAACCGGCTGCGGCCAATAATTTTTTGGCGCCTTCGGGATCGTATTGCTCCACTTTCAAGTTGTTTGCATAACCCAGAATTCCGGGCGCTACGATGTTCGACGCAGGTGTCCCCAGCCCGTCGAGCGTGCGCTGCGTCAGTGCTTGACGATTAATTGCCTTCGAAATGGCTTGCCGCACGCGGATATCTTTTAAAGGATTTTTGGTCAGCGGTTTACCGTCTTTGCCGGTGATGTCGGGCGTGACATCGCGACTCTGATCCAGCGTCCAGAAAATAGTGCGCCACGAGATTCTTTGCACCAGCGTGAATTTCGGATTTTTCTTGAGATCCGCCACGTCGGCAGCCGGTACGTTTTCAATCGCATCGACTTCGCCGACCAGCAACGCAGCCAGGCGCGCGCCATCGGAAGTCAGAATACGGAAGGTGACTTTATCCCAATCGGCCTTTGGCCCCCAATAGGCATCGTTGCGCACCAGTTCGACACGGTCGCCACGTATAAATTTTGAGAATTTGAAAGGCCCGGTGCCGATCAACGCGCGGCCGCTATTGAAATCTTCCTGGGTTGCGTTCTGCGCAGCTTTTTTGGACACGATGAAAATGGTGCTGATATCCAATGGCAACGGGCCGTATGGCGTGGCGGTTTTCAGGCGCAGGGTATATGGATCAACGATCTGTTTGCCAATAATCTGTTTGGTGTAGCTGGTAAACGGACCGGGACTATTGGTTAGTGTGGCCGGACGATTGAGCGAAAACACCACGTCCTCGGCAGTCATTTCGGAACCATCATGAAACTTCACGCCGCGCCGCAATTTAAATTCCCAGGTAGTCGCATCGATCGCGCGCCAGGATGTGGCCAGCCCCGGGATCAAATGACCGTCCGGATCGACGTTGATCAAGGCATCGAACAGATGCGTGGAGAGGGAAATATTGGGTGCAATATTGTTGAAGTGCGGGTCCAGCGTCGATATGTCGGCAAACAGACCGATTTTCAGTTCCGCCGCCGAGGCCTCTATCGGTAGGGCCAGCGGCAATATCACCAATGCCGCCAACGCAGCCAGCATCAGAGCGGCCAGTTTATTACGGAAAAAATGTTTGATCGAAAACATGAAAAATAACTCCAGACAGGAAAACAAAATGACGCAGATCAATGCATAAACGAGGCAAGCCCGCAAAACTCGAAGCATTCTAAAACGGGCGGGGATGTTTTTCAGGATTAATTGTGCGCTCTGCGGAGATTTCGATGCAATGCGATAATTCCGGCACGTTTCGTAAGTTTAATGAGGATTGCAAATGAAGACAAAAGCCGCAGTAGCATGGCAGGCCGGTCAACCCTTGACGATAGAAGAAGTCGAGCTGGGCGGTCCGCGCGAGGGCGAGGTATTGGTCGAGATCAAAGCGACCGGTATTTGCCATACCGATTACTACACCTTGTCGGGCGCCGATCCGGAAGGTATTTTCCCGGCCATTCTCGGCCATGAAGGCGCTGGCGTGGTGGTCGATGTCGGCCCTGGCGTGAAAAGCTTGAAAAAAGACGACCACGTTATTCCGCTGTACACCCCGGAATGCCGCGAATGCAAATTCTGCCTGTCGCAAAAAACCAATCTGTGCCAATCGATCCGCAGCACGCAAGGGCGCGGCCTGATGCCGGACGCCACCAGCCGTTTCTCCCTCGATGGCAAGCCGATTTTCCATTACATGGGCACATCGACCTTCTCCAATTACATCGTGGTGCCGGAAATCGCGCTGGCGAAAATCCGCGAAGATGCGCCGTTCGATAAGGTTTGCTATATCGGATGCGGCGTGACCACCGGCGTGGGCGCGGTATTGTTTACGGCCAAGGTGGAAGCCGGTGCGAATGTGGTGGTGTTCGGTCTGGGCGGCATCGGTCTGAATGTGATTCAGGCGGCGCGCATGGTGGGCGCCGACAAGATCATCGGCGTCGATTTGAATCCTGCCCGCGAAGCCATGGCGCGCAAGTTCGGCATGACCCATTTCATCAATGCCGGCACTAGTAAGAACGTGGTCGATGAAATCATCGGCCTGACCGATGGTGGCGCCGATTACAGTTTCGAATGCATCGGTAACGTAACCACCATGCGGCAGGCGCTGGAATGCTGCCACAAGGGCTGGGGCCAGTCGATTGTGATCGGCGTGGCGGCGGCGGGCCAGGAGATCAGCACGCGTCCGTTTCAGTTGGTCACCGGCCGGGTCTGGAAGGGCTCGGCATTCGGCGGCGCGCGGGGTCGTACCGATGTGCCGAAAATCGTCGATTGGTATATGGATGGCAAGCTCAATATCGATGATTTGATTACGCATAAGTTGAAACTGGAAGACATCAACCTCGGCTTCGATTTGATGAAGAGTGGTGAGTCGATCCGTTCGGTGGTGGAATTTTAAACGATGAGAACAATTACCAAAACGCAGTGCTTTGGCGGTGTGCAAGGCTATTATCAGAACGACTCGGACGTCATCGGTTCGCCGATGAAATTTTCGGTTTATATACCGCCGCAGGCATTGGAAGCGCCAGTGCCGGTATTGTTTTTTCTGGCCGGCCTGACCTGTACCGAAGAGACGTTCATGATCAAGGCCGGCGCTCAGCGCTATGCTGCCGAGCACGGCATCATGCTGGTGGCCCCGGATACCAGTCCGCGCAATACCGGTTTTGCCGGCGTCGCGGATCACTGGGATTTCGGCGATGGCGCCGGTTTTTATCTGGATGCAACGGAGGCGCCATGGAATCAGCGCTTCCGTATGGAAAGTTATCTGGTGCAGGATTTGCTGCCGCTGATCATGGCGGAGTTTCCTGCGCGCGCCGGTAGTGTCGGCATATTCGGCCACTCGATGGGCGGACACGGCGCCTTGACGTTGGCATTGCGGCATCCGGATCTATTCCGCTCGGTCTCGGCATTTGCGCCGATCACCGCGCCGATGCAAAGCCCTTGGGGGCAAAAGGCGTTCGGACTTTATCTGGGCGCCGACCAGGAAGCCTGGCGCGAGCACGATGCCTGTGAATTGATGGCGCAGCGCTCTTCGCAGCTGACTTCCGGCATCTTGATCGATCAAGGTTTGAACGATCAATTTTTGCGCCAGAAGCAGTTATTGCCTGAACTGTTTGAAGCTGCCTGCGAAAAGGCCGGGCAGCCGTTGAGCCTGCGGCGTCATGCCGGTTACGATCATGGTTATTATTTCATTGCCTCGTTTATGCACGATCATCTGGCGTTTCATGCCGAGCAACTGAAATAGGCTTCAATGCTTTAGGTGAATGCGAAAGCATTAAAAAAGGCGCTGCCGTTTAATACCGGCAGCGCCTTTTTATCTTTCAACGGCGTCGCCTATTTGGCGAGGCCAGCACAATAGAGCATCGCAACGCAAATCGACAGTAATTTCGCGCCCGGGCGCCAATCTGTGATGCTGCACCAGATTACTTTGCGCCGTCAGCCACAGCAGCTCGGTGCCGCAGCGCAAGGCCACTTGGTGGTGCGCACCCAGATTGAGGAGTGTTTCTACGCGGGCGGTCACCGGGTTGTCGCCGCGGCGTCGTTCGGGTTTTAGCGACGGCAGACGCACCGCTGTCGGGTTGATCATCCACTGCACCAGTTGGCCCGCCGCCAATGCCAATTCGGGCTGCGGCGGCAGACGTAAGATGACGCCGTTAGCTGCCTCCCACTGCAGCAAGGTCACTCCGGCATTGGCATCATGCCCCGCGACGCGGGCAGTGAACAGATTGCGATACCCAAGCAGGCGCGCCACCGCCGCGCTGTTGGGCCGCGACAGCACTTCAGCGGGCGTACCCTGCTGCACGATACGCCGCCCGCTCATTACCGCGACACGATCTGCCAGCATCGCAAGATGCGGATCGTGGCTGACAGCAAGGGCAGGTATGCCGCACGCATACATCTCGGCGATTAATTCAGCCATGACTTCGTCGCGCGTGGCGGCGTCGAGCGCTGAAGTTGGCTCATCCAGCAAGAGCAGCAGCGGCTTGCGCGCCAGTGCCCGCGCCAACGCGACACGCTGCTGCTGTCCGCCTGACAGCGCTGTGGGGTAATGATCCGCCATATGCACCAGCCGTACGCGCGCCAAGAGTTCCAGCGCCTGTTCGCGTCGCCGTGGGCTGCGCGGCAACGCAAACGCCACGTTTTCCCAGGCGCGCAGATGCGGAAATAAGGCATAGCCTTGGGGCAAATAGCCAACGGCGCGATGCTGCGGCCGCAAGCCGTCAAAGGGTTCGCCTCGGGCGGGCAACAAGCCTGCGATGGCGCGCAGCAAGGTGGTCTTGCCTTCGCCGCTTTGCCCGAGCAGTACGGTAAAACCCTCGACTTCGAAGGCGGCATCCAGTCGCACTGGATAGTCGATACGGTAATCGATACGCATGGGATCAGAACATCAGAATAAGCGTTGGCGGCGCGAAGCCAAGCCAAGTATCAAGGGCAGCGGCATCGCCACCAGCAAGAACACCCACAGCAGGGGATACACCGCAGGCAGCCCGATGTCCTGCAGATTGACCCAAAGTTTGACCGGAATGCCTTGCGGGTAATAGGCCAGGATCAGCACGATGCCGAACTCGCCTAAGGCGCGCACCCATGCCAACGCAATGCCGGCAGCCAAGCCCAGGCGCGCCAGCGGCATGCTCACCAGCCAAAAGGTTTGCCACGGCGATTTACCCAGGGTCAGCGCAATGTGTTCCAGCTCGCGCGGCACACCTTCAAATGCGGCGCGGGCGGCAATGATGTAATAAGGCAGTGCTCCGTAAAACTGTGCGAGCACAAAAGCCGGGGCGGAATTGGTCAGCTCTACGCCGGTGCGCGCCACCAAACTGCCTATCGGGCCGTAGGGTCCGAACAGCGTGGTGAGCAAAATACCCATCGCCAGCGGGGGCGTGAGCAAGGCCAGCAGGATGGTCGCCTCCAACACCCATTTTCCGCGAAACGATTGCCGCGCCAGCCACCACGACAGCGGCGTACCGAGCAGGACGATCAGCACCAGGGAAATCAGGCTGTAGCCCAGCGAGACACCGATCGATCCGGTATCGCCCGAGGCGAAATGAAAATTGCGCCAGTGCGTAGCGAAGGCCAGGCTGATGAAAGGTCCGGCGATAAGCAGCAAGGTGAATGCACCGACGAGTGCCGGCGCGCGTGCGCGGGGCAAACCGTGAGCCGCTTGCACTTTAGTTTGCATTGTAATTAGAGCACTCATGCTGCATCAGCACTTCCGGCATGTTTGTCCCATTATTGAATCGGTCCGCCCTTGGGTGAACTGTAGCCATTGTCTTCCAGTATTTTTTGGCCTTGAGGACTTTGCAGGAACTGCACAAATTTCTCGGCCAGCGCGGCTTGTTTGCTGTCCTTGAGTACTGCGGCGTAGAACACCAGCGCTTGCGTATTCAGCGTGGCCTCTTTGCCGTCGGGCAGCTTGATGCTGAACTGTACGGTTTTATACCATTTTGCATCCAGCTCCGGGTTGCTGAGATTGATCTCGTCCGGTAGCGATATGAATGGCAAATGCTGTGAGCGCGTCGCGCTCAGGTAGCCGGAGGCGGCGTCGATCTGCCCGGCTTCCATACGCGACAGCACCGAGGGTTCGGTGAAGATTTGCTGCGTATTTTGATAGCCGCCCAGAATCCGGTCCGCCAGGCCGGGCTGTTTGTAGAAATTCTGCGCCAGTAGCATGGTGAAGATGATATTTTGCCCTTGCGGATCGGTGGCAGGATCGGTGCGGCCAAAGTGCAATCCCGGTGTTTGCAGCACTTCGTACCAAGGTTTTTTGCCTTGCGCGGCAGCTTCAAATTCAGATACAAATTTACTCTTGGGGTTGTAGGCAATTACCATCTGGGTACTCGCTACCGGTACTGCCGAATC
The DNA here is from genome assembly GCA_028291765.1 of Herbaspirillum sp. Classification (GTDB taxonomy): domain Bacteria; phylum Pseudomonadota; class Gammaproteobacteria; order Burkholderiales; family Burkholderiaceae_D; genus Herbaspirillum. Next base: position 5,934 of record JAQGNR010000084.1, on the reverse strand, counting down.
AATCAGGCCGGCTTTTTTTACAATATCAATGGGGCCCGGCGTAATGGAAATGAATACGTCGGCCTGCAACAGTTTTCCCTCCAACTGCCGCGCCAGCCCATAGGCCCCTTGGCCGATACCCTGGTATTGCACGCCATTGGCTTTGGCAAATGCGGGGCCGATGAATTGATCCATTACCGCCCCCATTGAGCCGGCATAGGCCACGCGAAAGGGGGCCGCCGCCTGTGCTGAGGATGTGGAAAACAGACCGGTCGCAATCAGCGTCGCGCCCAGCCATTTGTGTAATTTCATACGACCCATCGATATCCTTCGGTTGATTTATTTAAGCTGGCACACCAACGATCACGTGGGATGCCTTGAAAATCGCGGTGGCTGGCTGGCCTTCGGCGTGCGCTGGTTTTCAAATTCGGCTCCTGGATCGGTTGATGCCTGTCGGCGTTTATGCAGTATGCGCCGGTACCGATTTTTCGCGGTGATTGTAGCGCAATATACGGAAAAATATCACGGTACACATGATTTCTAAAAGAAAACGCCCTTGATGCATGAAACATCAAGGGCGATACATTCCCAAAAAATTAACTTAACGCCGAATCAGCGTTGCCTTAACGCAATTAATGCGCCGACATGCTAGCTTCGGCACTGCTTGCCGCATGCTTGATCGGCTTGGTAATCCAGATCAGCGGGATGATCACAATGAAGATCACTGCCGAGATCCAGAAAATGTCATTAATCCCCAGCATTGCCGCTTGCGCCGAAAGATTGCGTTCGATCATCCCCAGGGTTTGTCCCTGATTCAGTCCGAGCGTACCGCTAATATCGCGGATCGATTGTTGCAGTGCCGGGCTGTAGACGGTGGCGTGTTCGGTCAATTGGGCGTGGTGCACGATGCTGCGGTTATTCCAGGCTGTGGTTGCCACCGAGGTACCGACCGCACCGCAGAAAACCCGCACGAAATTCGATAGTCCGGCGGCTGCCGGAATTCTCTCGGGCGGTAAACCGGATAACAGAATCACCGTCAGCGGCACAAAAAACAGCGCCATCGGAATACCTTGAATCAAGGTCGGCAAAATGACGCTCCATTGATCGACTTGCAGGTTATAGCGGGAGCGCAGATAGAAAACCAGCGCGAAGCCGAAAAAAGCGGCGGTCGCCATCCAGCGCGCATCCGAACGCGGCAGGAATTTACCGACGAAGGGCGTGACGAGGATCGCAAAAATGCCGATCGGCGCGGTCGATAGCCCCGCATCGATGGATCGATAGCCCAGATATTGTTGCATCCATTGCGGCAATAGAACCAGATTGCCGAAGAACACGCCGTAGCCGATCGAAATGGCCAGCGTGCCGCCGGCAAAGTTGCGTCTTGTGAACAGCCGCAGATCGACTACCGGATGATCGTTGTTCAATTCCCAGATCAGGAAATACGCAAAACTGATGGCCGCGACGATGCCTAATATCATGATGGTCGGCGAGGCGAACCAGTCCAGATCCTTACCTTTGTCGAGCATGATCTGCAGCGATGCGACCCAGGTCACCAGCAGCGCCAGACCGAGCTTGTCGATGGGTAGTTTGATAGTCGGCGTTTCGCGTGAACGGTAAATGCTCCAGGTGATGCCGGAAGCCAGCAGGCCGACCGGAATATTGATATAAAAAATCCACGGCCATTTATAGGAATCGGTAATCCAGCCGCCCAGCGCCGGACCGGCCACGGGCGCGACCACCGCTGTCATCGCCCATAAAGCCAGCGCAAAGGAAGCCCGCGATTTAGGATAGGAGCCGAGCAGCAATGCCTGCGACAACGGCACCATCGGTCCCGCCACCAAACCCTGCATCACGCGCGCGGCCAACAGGATCGGCAGCGTCGGCGCCAGGCCGCACAGCCAGGAGGCGATCACGAACAGGATAATCGAGGAGACGAACAGGCGCACCTGGCCGATGCGCTGCGTCAGCCAGCCGGTCAGCGGAATCGAAATCGCATTGGCAGCGGCAAACGAAGTGATGACCCAGGTGCCTTCATCGACCGATACACCCATATCGCCGGAGATGGTCGGAATGGCGACGTTGGCGATTGAGGTGTCGAGAATATTCATGAACACCGCCAGCGAAACCGCGAACGAGGCGAGCAGCAGATTGGCGCCTTTCAGCGGCGGCGGCGGGGTGTAGGGCTTGGCTGCGGAGGTAGTTGCCATGGCGGGCTCGTTCAGGTGCGCGGTGCGACGACGGTGTGATGGCCTTGCCGCATGCCGGCATGGCCGCTGTTATCGCTGCTGCTCGTATTGCCGGCATTCTGGCTGATGATCCTGCGCACGATGAGGTCGGCCTCGGCGCTCAGGTTTTTGTAAATATCGGTTTGATAGTTGGTGGTGGCGGGGTTGATCTTGGCTTGGCTGCGAGTATCGATGGTGGCCGTCGTAGACAGGCCGACCCGCAACGGATGCGCTTTGATTTCCTCCGGATCGAGCGCGACACGGACCGGGATGCGCTGAACTATTTTGATCCAGTTGCCGGTCGCATTTTGCGGCGGCAGCAGCGAAAAGGCGCTGCCGGTGCCGGCCGAAAAGCCTTGCACCACGCCGTGGAAGACCACGTCCGAACCGTAGGCGTCGGTCACCACTTCAACCGCCTGGCCCAGGTGAATATGTTTGAGCTGGCTTTCCTTGAAATTGGCATCGATCCAGATTTGTTCCAGTGGAACGATGGCCATCATCGGCGTGCCGGCGGCGATACGCTGACCGACCTGTACCGAACGCTTCGAGACAAAGCCGGTGATCGGCGCGGCTATGTTGACCCTGGAAAAATTCAGATAAGCATTGCGCACTTGCGCAGCAGCCTGTTGCACATTCGGATGTTCGGTGACGTTGGTTTTATCGGTCAGCGCCTGATTGACGGCCAGCGCGGTATGCGCCTGTTTCAATGCAGCCGTCGCAGTTTTGACCATATCCTGCGCGTGCGTCACATCTTCCTGCGATACCGCGCCGGTATCGATACCGCCTTGGCGGCGGCGCAGATCTTCGCGTGCGCGGTCGAGATTGGTCTGCGCCGTCGTCACCGCCGCTTCCAGATTGTCGTTATTGAGAAATACCTGACGTGTTTGGCGCACTGCTTGCGCCAATGCTGCTTCGGCTTGCGCCATTGCGACCTGCGCATCGGCAGCCTCGAGCGCCACCAGCGGTTGGCCGGCCTGCACGATCTGGGTGTCATCGGCTTTTACGGCAGTGACGGTGCCGCCGACCTGCGCTGAAATCTGCACCACATTACCGCCGACATAGGCGTCGTCGGTCGATTCATAAAAACGCAGATGCAGGTACCAGTACAGGAACAATGCGATGGCCGCTGCAAGGATCAGCAGCGTGAGCACGATTAACTGTCGTCTACGCTTGCCGTTACCGTTACCACTGGCGCCAGGGAGGGCCGCGGCCGCGGTTGGATCTGTTGGGTTATTGACGCTCATGGATGACTCCGCAATGGTTTAACTGATATTGAATGTGATCGTTAGGTATTCGGGCCGGCCGTGGCCTTATTGGTTGGCCTGGCTGGCGCTGTGTTTTTGGTCCAGCCCTGCAGCGGCTGCATCGAAGCCGCCGCCGAGCGCCTTGAACAGGCCGATTTGCTGATTGCGGCGGTTGACTTCCAGGCCCAGTAGAATCTGCTGTTCACTGAGCAGCGTGGTTTCCGCATTGACGGTCACCAGTTGCGAAGTCAGCCCAAGACGGTAACGTTCCTGCGCCAGTGTAAAACCGCGTTGCGCAGCTGCGAGGGCTTCGCGCCGGATCGGCAATTGCGCATCGATCGAGTGAATCGCCGCAATCTGATGGGCGACATCGGCATAGGCGTCGTTTAAAGTCTGGTTGTAGTTGGCGACCGCCAGATCGTAGGCGGCGACCTGGCCTTTCAGATTGGCGCGCAATGCGCCGGCATCGAAAATCGGCAGGCTGATCGCCGGGCCGAATGTGATGGCGCGGCTGGCGGCGGTAAACGGATTGGCATTGAGCAGCGATTCAAAACCGATCGAGGCCGATAAATTGATATCCGGATAGAAGCGCGCCTTGGCGGCGGTGATGCCGCTGCCGGCAGCTTCGACTTGCCAGCGGGCCGCGACGATATCGGGACGGCGTCCCAGCAGGTTCAGCGGCAAATCGTCGGGCAGGGCGGGCGTGCTCAGTACGGCAACCTGCGGCTTTTGTATCTGCATGCCGCGATCCGGTCCTTTGCCCAATAAGGCGCCAAGCTGCTGACGGGTCATGATGATCTGACCTTCGTTTTCCGCCACTTGCGCGCGCGCATCCGCTTCGCTGCCTACCGATACATTATGTTCAACCTGGCTATCCAAGCCGTTTTGTACGCGGTTGGCAGTGATTTTCTGTAATGTGCCGCGTTGCGTAACGGTGCGGTGGAGGATGTCTTGCAATGCATATTCGGCGGCTAATTGATTGTAGGTTGCGGCAATCGAGCTGGCCAGCGCCAGACGCGCTTGCTGGGCGCTGGCCTGTGCCGCTTTTTGCTGCGACACGGCTTGCGCCAGCGCCGCCTGATTTTTGCCCCACAGATCCAGCTCGTAGCTCAAGCTGAGTAGTGCGGACTTGCTGTTGAACCAGGAGCCGCCAAAAGGCGGGGGGTAAATTGAGGTTTCGGAAAAGCGGTTGCGAATATAGGATGCTTGGGCATTGATGGAGGGCAGCAACGCTGCGCCGCGCCCTTCGGCAGCCGCATTGGCGGCATTGATGCGAGCCTGCGCTTGTTGCAAGGTGGGGCTGCTGGCCATGGCTTCATCGATCAGAGCGCTCAGTTGCGGATCGCCGAATTGTGCAATCCAGTCCACCGCAGGCCAATTGCCTGCGCTTCCTTCGATGCTTTGGCGCGTCGCGAAATCGTCGGGCCGGGCAATTTTATTACCGTCGCTGATGCCTTTGAAGTTGGCGCAGCCGGAGACGGCAAGTGCAGACAAGACAGCAATCAGTACTACCTTATTAGTAGCACTACCCAGATTACCTAGGGGTGGTCGCGCCGGCAAGGATGCGCGGAAGGAGGGGAATATCATAGAGCGACTCCGGGAAAGCAGCATTTTTACAATATTGTTCTGCGCAATCCTGTGGTCTGGGCAGAACAATTGAAGGCAATAAGGTTCAAGAAAATAGTCGGCACATGATGCGAGTAAAAACTCAGGTTTGCGATTATACTCGGAAACCGAATAAAGGCTCAGCTTTGACTTTGCTGACTTTGCTTTGACTTTGCTTCTATTTTGCTTTGAAATTTCTGCCCATTTTTAAGGACTGCTGCACGCATTATGACGCTGGAACTCAGGAAACAGCCTAGTCAGGCCCGTTCCAAGGCAATGGTCGATACCATCCTTGATGCTACCGCTCGGGTGCTGGTCGAACGCGGCTATGCCAAAACCAATACCAACATCGTGGCTGAACTGGCCGGCATCAGTGTCGGATCTTTATATCGTTATTATCCGAATAAAAACGCCTTGATTCATGCGCTGCAGGAGCGGCATGTCGGAAAGATGTTGGGGGTATTTCTGAATAGTACGGCCAATATGACGTCTGAGGGCTCGCTTGCGGGTGATTTGAAGGCGCTCATCGATGCGTTGGTTGCCGCGCATTTGCTGGAACCCGAGCTGAACCGGATTCTGGAAGAAGAACTGATGACTTCGTACCACATACCGAATAACGATGTGCGGCAAAAGTTTTTTGCGGGAACCAGGGTATTGCTGAATCGGCATCGCGCCGAATTGACGATAGACGATATCGATCTGGCCGCATTCGTGGTGGTCCGCATTCTCAAGGTATTAGTAAAGAATGTCGTGCTGCCGGTGCCGGCCGGTGTCGATGCCTCGAAATTGCAGGCGGAAATTCTGCCTGTCGTACTAGGCTATCTGACGCAATCGCGTTGATCGTGCCGATCAGCATGCACGCCGCCCAATCTTATTCGACA
>JAQGNR010000043.1 GCA_028291765.1 Herbaspirillum sp. | reverse complement strand
TCCGTTCGTGTCATTCCGGCGGCCTGCGGCCACCTCCCTTCTTTACCTCACTGCGCACAAACAGCCGCCACAGCCCGCAACCGTCCGCCTTGCCCTGAATTTCGCAACGCCTTTTACTTTCGCAACCGCCTTTTACGGTTTTTTAAAGCCGGCGCGGGCGGCCAGCGCCGCCGCACGCGCGCTGCAGTCGTGGAGATGGTCATTGACCAGGCCGACCGATTGCATGAATGCGTACATGGTGGTCGGGCCTACAAAGGACCAGCCACGCTTTTTGAGCGCTTTGGATAAGGCGATCGACTCCGGCGAAGTGGTCATGGTGCGGAGAATTTCCAGTGTCATCTTCTTCGGGCGGTTGGTATGCGGCGGTTCGAATTGCCATATGAATGCCGCCAGGCTGCCGAATTCCTTGCGCAGTTCAATGGCGCGGGCGGCGTTGTTGATGGTCGATACTATTTTCCCGCGGTGGCGGACGATATCGGCATCGCCCAGCAGACGGGTAATGTCGTTTTCATCGAATGCGGCAACCTTTTTCATATCGAAATTCTTGAAGGCGCGGCGGAATGACTCGCGCTTATTCAAAATGGTCTGCCAGCTCAGACCGGCCTGAAATCCTTCCAGGCAAATTTTTTCATACAGCTTCCGATCGTCATCGACCGGGATGCCCCATTCGGTGTCGTGATACTGCGTGTAAAGCGGCGATGCGGCACACCATGGACAGCGCTTGAGGCTGGTATCCGGTTGGTTCGGGGGCGGAAGCGGGGCGGGCGGTTTTTTGGGCATGGGAGATTGTAAGGGGATATTTACCAAGGATATTCACGAAAGAAAATTACAAAAAATCGTCACAAAAAATCGTCACGAAACAAGGCAATATTGCTTCCAGATATTGCTGCTCGGAAATCATTTTCGCTTATCGCCGTGCTGTTTTCACTATATTGCGTCAAACCGCAATGAATATCCGGCGACTTGCGGAAAATGTTAGCGTATTCGGCGTGCGCTATATACAATTGCTCTCACAAATAGCGCTGAAAATTACCAATAAGTAATAATTTTAGCCCAGTAGAATATCTCAAATAATAAGAATAGAAAGGGATTTGCGTGTGTAAAACGCATTCGAATACGCTCAATGCACGTTGGTATTTTTTGCAATTGCAACCGCAACTGCAACTAATACAACTGGTTTTGGCTGATGTCGGCGCAGCGGTATTGCGTCATGATTAGTCGCAGCTTTCTTCAGCATTATTTGAGAACAATCGATATTCGCTATCGATTGATTACCTCCTTCATTCTGCTTTCGCTGATTCCGCTGTTCATTTGCGGCGGGATTTTTTATATGGAATCGACCGCGGCAATCCAGAAGGCGGAAGTCGTTAAGCAGATAACGCAAAACATTCAGCTGGAAATGCAAAAGAGCGCGGCCGTTACCAATGCGCCTGCGCTGGCGCTGAGAGATAGTTCGCACGCTGCGCAACAGGCGTTGATCGCAGAAGTACATTCGCTGAGGAACAAGATTATTTCGATCGGATTGATTTGCGCGGTTTTTGTGCTGCTATTGTCGTATGTGGTTTGCCGCAGTATTTCAGTGCCGCTGGGCCGATTGGTCGGTACGATGAGGGCGACCGCGGACGGTAATTACCGTGTCCGGCTGCGCTGCGATGGCAAGGATGAAATTGCCGTTCTGTCGCAAAAATTCAATGAGATGGCTGGTATCGTGCTCAAGCATCATGAAGAGCTGGAAACGGTGGTGGCTGCACGCACGCAAGCGCTGAAAGAAGCCAATCTTAAACTGGAAGCATTAAGTTTGACGGACGTGCTGACCGGCCTGGCCAATCGACGTCGTCTGGATGAAGTGCTGGCCAACGAATTGCGGCGCGCGATACGCTCGTGCCAATATCTGGCGATCATTATGCTGGATGTGGATTTTTTCAAAAAATATAACGACTATTATGGCCATCCGGCCGGCGATGACTGTTTGCGCAAAGTGGCCGATGCATTGCAGGCCTGCTGTCAGCGCGCCGGCGATCTGGTGGCCCGTTACGGCGGCGAAGAGTTTGTGCTGATTGTGGCCGATGCCGATATCGCCGGCACCATGGCGCTGGCCGAAACCCTGCGCGAAGCAATCGAAGCGCTGCGCTTGCCGCATTGCGGATCGGCGTTCGGTTACGTTACCGTCAGCATCGGTGTGGCAGTGCAGAAACCGGCGCCGGATCATACAGCGGGCCTTATATTGGGCACCGCCGACCGCGCGATGTATCGCGCCAAGCTGCTGGGCCGCAATCGGGTGGTGGCCATGGCCGAAGAGCGCGCTGCCGAGCTGGTGAGTAGTTAAGGCAACGCTGATTAAGCGCCATGGGCAGGGTGTGGTGGCATGTTGTACTCCGTTCGTGTCCTCCGGCGGCCTGCGGCCACCTCCTCCTTTACCTCACTGCGCACAACATGCCACCACACCCCGCCCATGGCACTTAATCAGCGTTGCCCTAAGGATTAAGGCCCCGCTGCAAAAAGCGTTCAAGCCAGGAAACCCCGATGTACATCGCGACCGATAGCGTGGAGAGAACCAGCACAGCCACCCACACCAGCGCGATTTCATAGGTCTGGCCGGAGTAGAGAATCACCCGGCCCAATCCGTGCCGCGCCGCAATGAATTCGCCGACCACAGCACCGGTCAGCGCTAAACCGATGTTGACGCGGAGGATGGAGATAATCCAGGGAAAGCACGACGGAACGACCAGCTTTGTAAATACTTGCCAGCGTTTGGCGCCGAGCGAATAGAACAGCTTCTCGCTATCGGGATCGACGGATTTGACGCCCGCATAGGCAGTCAACGTCGAGACGACCAGGGTCAAGGCCGTGGAAATGGCGACCTTCGAAGCCATTTCCATGCCGAACACAAGAATGATAAGCGGCGCCAGCGCCAGCTTGGGCAAGGACTCGAAACAGATGATGTACGGTTGCATGATGGCCGCGTAATTCTTCGACCACCAAAACGAAAGCCCCAATGCGGAGCCCGTTATCGTGCCAATCACGAACCCCATGATGGTCGCCTGGAATGTGTACCGGATATCGATCCACGCATTGCCGCTGGCAAAAAACAGCTTGAGCGTTTGCCATATCATGCTTGGCTTGGACCAGAAAAATGCATTTACCCATCCAAGATTTGCGCCGGCCTGCCATAGCGCGATGGCCCCGACGCATAGGAAAACTTGAATAAAAGTCGTGATATACCAAGGCCATATTTTTGTGCTTGGCAACGGGCGTGCGACTTTTTTCTGCTTCGTCCGGGTGGGTTGGCGGATTACTGCCGGCGCGCCCGGGATGGTTTGATTGGTTGTGAGCATTCGAAATCCTTGATGACTAGTGTGCAGCCGTTTGATTCAATCGCGATGCGTCGTGGCTTAACAATTCGTGGCAATACCGCTTCATATCGGTGAACGCGGTGGTCGATACCAAAGCCCGCGAGCGAGGACGATCGAGAGGGATTTCGATACGCTCCAGGACTCTGCCGGGACGCGTTCCCATCACCCAGTTCTCATCCGACAGATAGATGGATTCCTCGACATCGTGCGTGACAAACACGACTGTCTTCTTGAAGTCCGACCAGATCTGCAACAGCCAGTCCTGCATAAGAGACTTGGTTTGCGAATCCAAGGCGCCAAACGGTTCATCCAAAAGAATGATGTCCGTATCGATAAGCAAGGTGCGCAGCAGAGCGGCGCGTTGGCGCATGCCTCCCGAGAGGGCGCGCGGGTACTTGTCTTCGAATCCGGCCAGGCCGTATTGCCGCAGATACGGCAGCGCGTATTCCCGGGCTTCGTCCTTGGGAACGCCGCGGATTTCCATTCCCAGGATGACGTTGTCGAGGACGGTGCGCCAAGACAGCAGCAGATCTTTTTGCAGCATGTAGCCGACATTCCCGATCATGCCGCTGACATCTTTCCCATCGATGATTACGCGGCCCGACGTTGGCGACAAAAGTCCGGCGATCGCATTGAACAGAGTGCTTTTGCCGCACCCCGAGGGGCCGATAAGGCTCACAAACCGTCCTGCGTCGATAGACATCTTGAGCGGTGCAAGCGCCTGGAACAAGCCCGTTGATGTAGGAAACGAGACGGTGACATCGTCCAGCATAAGTCGAGGAGTCATGGCTATGAATTCGTGTTTATGCAACGGCAAACTATCGGACGACCGCGTTCACGCCACGGCCATTCGTGAAATGAGTTCCGCTTCCAATTGAGGATTGCTTGTGCAAATTTGCATTCAATTGGTGCGAGTGAATACGATCACGCTCGCAAAATACGCAGGACCCGCGCAGACTGATGATGAATCAGATGCGTTAAAGCAAGAGCAAGTTGTGTGCCAAGGATTGCAGAAGAGGAACCGCTTACCGCTATATGGAACAGTGGCCGGACCGTGCTGTCCGCGCGGTAAATCACGCTCTATATAGGCGCTGGTTGGCAATGTAAGCCGCGCTACATAAAATCATCGCTAAGGGGGCGCAATGATAGACTCCAATTAAAATTTGCATTTTGTGCAGGAGAAAATCTTGAGCGTATATGAAAAAGTTAAGGTAGAAATGGCGCGCAGAACGTTGGAGATGGAGCAAGAGCTGGAAACCCGGCGGCGCACCTTCGATATGATCTTCGCCAAAATCGTCCCGCGGCTGGAAAATTATTTTAATAAGGAGTGCGATTCATTGATACGGGATGGCGGCCGCGCCAGTGTCAAGAGCGAGCTGGAGTCGCCACTGCGCAGCACCACCACGTTTTCCTTTGCGTTGCCGTATGATGGCTCGGACATGCTGCCCCCGCATACTTACGCCGTCATCGTAGAGGCCGACCGCTTCTGTACGGCGGAAGGCAAATTATTTGTAAAAGGGGGCAATGCCCAGCCGGAGGGCGGACCGACCGAATTGAGCAAATCGAGCGAATCGACCGAATTGAGCAAGCCGGCCGGGCCGACCGGGCCGACGTTACAGGAGCCGCTGGGCAGCATCGATGCACCGGATTTTCTGATCAAGCTGGATAAGTCGTTCGCAAAGCTGATTGAGCTGGCAATGAGCGCGAAGTGAGAATATCGGAGGACATCGGGAGATAAAGATTTTTGAAGTTTGTTTGAAGCTTATCTAAAGCTAATCTAAAGCTTATTGAAGACTTGCCAAGAGGTATTGTCATGACTCGCAAAACGCCCATCGATCGCTACCGCAATATCGGCATCAGCGCCCATATTGATGCCGGCAAAACCACGACCACCGAGCGCGTGCTGTTTTATACCGGGGTGAATCATAAAATCGGTGAAGTGCATAACGGCGCGGCGACGATGGATTGGATGGCGCAGGAGCAGGAGCGCGGCATCACGATTACTTCGGCGGCCACCACCGCCTTTTGGAAGGGGATGGGCGGGCAGTTCCAGGAGCATCGGATCAATATTATCGATACGCCGGGCCACGTCGATTTTACGATTGAAGTCGAGCGTTCGATGCGCGTGCTCGACGGCGCGGTTATGGTGTATGACGCCGTCGGCGGCGTGCAGCCGCAATCGGAGACGGTATGGCGTCAGGCCAATAAATATCATGTGCCGCGGATTGCGTTCATCAACAAGATGGATCGGGTCGGCGCCGATTTTCTGCGCGTTGAGCAGCAGATTCGCACGCGCCTGAAAGGCAATCCGGTGCCGATCCAGATTCCGGTCGGCGCCGAAGAGCATTTTCAGGGTATCGTCGATCTGGTCAAGATGCGGGCGGTGATCTGGGATGAAGCCAGTCAGGGCGTGCTGTTCGAGTATCGCGAGATTCCCGCTGAATTACTGAGCCTGGCGCAGGTGTGGCGCGAACATATGGTCGAACAGGCGGCCGAGGCCAGCGAAGCGCTGACCGAAAAATATCTGAGCGGCACGCCGTTGAGCGAAGCGGAAATCGTCGAAGGCCTGCGCCTGCGCACGGTCGCCAATGAAATTATGCCGATGTTGTGCGGCAGCGCGTTCAAAAACAAGGGCGTGCAGGCCTTGCTGGATGCGGTGGTGCAATATCTGCCGTCGCCGCTGGATATTCCGGCCATCGCCGGCCACGATGAGAACGATCGCGAGATAGAGCGCCATCCCTCCGACCAAGAGCCGTTTTCTGCCTTGGCCTTCAAGATCATGACCGATCCGTTTGTCGGCCAATTGACCTTTTTCCGGGTGTATTCCGGTCTGGTCAATACCGGCGATGCGGTTTATAACCCGATCAAACAGCGCAAGGAGCGGCTGGGCCGCATTTTGCAGATGCATGCCAATGAACGCCATGAAATCAAGGAAGTCTACGCCGGCGATATTGCCGCCGCAGTCGGTCTGAAAGATGTGACGACCGGCGATACGCTGTGCGATCCGGATCATGTGATTATTCTGGAACGGATGATTTTCCCGGAGCCGGTGATTTCGCAGGCTGTGGAGCCGAAGACCACGCAGGATCAGGAAAAGATGGGAATTGCGCTGAGTCGCCTGGCGCAGGAAGACCCTTCTTTCCGTGTGCATACCGATGACGAATCGGGTCAGACTATTATTTCCGGCATGGGTGAGCTGCATCTGGAAATTCTGGTGGATCGCATGCTGCGTGAATTCGGCGTGGATGCGACAGTCGGCAAGCCGCAAGTGGCCTATCGGGAAACAATACGCAACAAGGTCGAGGGCGTCGAAGGCAAATTCATCAAGCAGTCGGGCGGGCGAGGGCAGTACGGCCATGTGGTGTTGACGCTAGAGCCGTTGGGGTCCGGTCAAGGGTATCAATTCGTCGATGCCGTCAAGGGCGGCGTGGTGCCGCGGGAATACATTCCGGCAGTCGATAAGGGTATACAGGAAACGTTGAAGGCCGGCGTGTTGGCCGGCTATCCGGTGGTCGATGTCAAGGCCACGCTGACTTTCGGCTCGTATCACGATGTCGATTCCAACGAAAATGCATTTCGGATGGCCGGCTCGATGGCATTCAAGGAAGGCATGAAGCGCGCCGACGCGGTATTACTGGAGCCGATGATGCAGGTGGAAGTCGAAACGCCGGAAGATTTCACGGGCAATGTGATGGGCGATCTGTCGTCGCGTCGCGGGATGGTGCAGGGTATGGACGATATTGCAGGCGGTGGCGGCAAGATTGTGCGTGCCGAAGTGCCGCTGGGCGAGATGTTCGGTTATTCGACCACGCTACGTTCGCTGTCGCAGGGCCGGGCCACTTATACGATGGAATTCAAGCACTATGCAGCGGTGCCGCGCCAGATTCTGGATCAGGTGAAGGCGGGCCGATAGCGATTCCTTTTACGTGTTGCAGCGAGAACGCCGTGTAAAACCGGCGTTTTTTGCTTATTGCTAATTTGCATTGATCATTGCATCGATCATTTGTATTGATCATTTATAAAGAGTATTTATGGCCGTTTATTTAATTGTTGCGATTCACGTGGATGAGGCGCGTGGGCGCATTTCGGAAGTCCGTTGGGGCGAAGTGGATCCCGATGGTCTGCATTTCATTGAAGGCACCAGCGTATCGGACGTGCTGGAAGTGGTCGATATGATCTATGCCGGCAACAGCGTATATGCGCATCGGACGATAGAAGGGCGCATTGTGCCCGGTCCGCGGATACGCACCAAGATTTTCGATGCCGGCGATGAGGGCATTGACATCGACGACGCGGATCTGGAAGCCGGTCATAGCTGGGGTGTTGTGGATTTGTTTTAGTATTCTGCTGTAGGACGGCTGCGTGCCGGTGTCCGTGCGATTGAATTGCTATGGGGGAACAGGCAGTGGAAAAGAATGAGGTTTTAGGTCTGTTATTCGATGAGTTGATAGAGGCCCGCAAACGCGCGTCATGGTATGTCGCGGCGCTCGTTATCAAGAGCTCCCTGGCCCAGGCAGGTGTCGATGAACCGCCGTCGCATAGCGAAATCGACAATTTGCAGGCAATCCTGACCAATTTGCGCAGTATTTGCGAAGAAACGCAATTGCTGCTGAAACAATAGCAGGCTGATAGCAGGCTGCCCGGATGTTCTCCGGGGCATTCTATTCGGTGGCTATTCGACTATTCAGCGCTGCTGCGCATGGAATGATCCGGCGTGACGTGGCCTTGTACATCACGCAGAATTTCACTGCGCAGCGTATGCATTTCATCGGCCGTCAGTTTCTTCGAGCCGTTCAATAAGGCTTTCTGCTGCTGGATGCGGCGCTGCATTGCCGCCAGGCGTTTGCGATAAATCCATTGGCCCAGACTTTCGGATTGTTGCTCCCACCATTGCTTGATCATGATATCCCCCGGTAGCATACGCCCACGCGATTGGGCGCCTCATTCGACTGTTTAAGATAACATAGGTTCGATACTTTATGCTGTACTTATGTACAGTGTTATTTGTAAGCGACAGTGTTTGTATTCGGTATCGGGATCGACTTGCAAGGGGTGGTAGTGTATGCTCATTTTCCCGCTGTTTTAACACCTTGTTTTAACACCCGTTTTAACACCCTATTATCTACAGTATTATTCACGTATTACGCTGAGCAAGGACGCATGAAGGACTATTACGCCGCACTCGGCATAGACAGCGATGCGTCCTTGGGCGCAATCAAAACCGCATATCGCAAGAAGGCATCTGAGTTTCATCCGGATAAAAATACGTCGCCGGATGCGCCCGCCCGTTTTCGCGAGGTGCAGGAAGCTTATGATCTGTTGTCCGATGAGCAACAGCGCAGGCAATATGATGAAAACCGGCAGCGCAGTTTGCTGGAAAACCCGGTTGCAACGGCCGAACAGATCTGGACCACTTACATGCACAAGGTGCTGCAATGATGCTTTCCTGCTTTTTCGAAGATATGACCAAGGCTTATCAGGCCGAACTGGAAGATTTGCAAAGCGATTCGGAGGGCAATGACATCCTGACCTCGCGCCTGAAAGACAAACGCCAACAATTCGAGCTGATGATGTCGATGATCGAGACCGCGCCGGAAATGGTGGCGGTTGCGTTTCACGGCGGCATAAATTTTTCCGATCGGCAGGCGCTTACCGAACTGGCGATGTGCGAGCCGGATGAATTTCCTGCGTGGAGTCAGTTGGCGGACGCGGTGCAATTTTCCGATTGGGCCGGGAAATTGGCGGCAATTGCTTTGAAGCACCCCAAAGGGAAACGCTTTCTGAGCATTTGCGTATGCCTAGAATATCTTTACGAAAAGAGTAACGGTAATTATCACGGCGATTACAACCTGCCGGAGGATACTTCCGACGATGCGGTCGAAGGCGTCGAACGCGACGACAACGACGAACAGGATCTGGAAGCCGAGGGCGCCGATTGGCTGGCCGATCAAGGCTTCGATCGCTTGGGGTAACCGGGTCATTGTTCTGCGCGCTTTATTTCTTATTTTTCTATTTAAACCGGCAAGTCCATGACGAATTCTCTAGTAGTGAAAGCCGCCAGCCTGATACGCGACGGCGATATCGCCGGCGCTGAATATGCGTTGGTCAATCTGGCCGATACCGAAGGCGATTACGCGCTGGTCGCGGTGCTCGAAGCATTGCCGCCGAAAGATCTGCTGGCGGTGATCCGCGAATATGACGCATCGAAAGAATCGGTGGTCAATTTGCTGGTGACGCCGGAACAATTCGCCCGCGCCGTGGTAATGGAGAAGCTGTACGGCGACCGCACGCATGCCCGTTTGCGCGGGATGATCAATGCGATATTGTTCCGCAACGATAACCAGACCGGCGAGTTTCTCGAGGCGATCGGCGAGGTGGATGGCGGTTATCAGGCGCTGGTCGATTATCTGTCCGATCGGGACGAGGAAGTGGTCCACTTTGCGCTCTACGATACGTTCAACGTCAATCACGACGAAGCCGGCGATGCGGTCGATAAATCCGAGGTAATGGATCATGACTGGAAAGAGCTGACCTGGTTGCTCAAGCACGAACACCCGGATATGTTTGAGCAAATCTGGCCGCCGTTGAAGAAACTGTTGGCAGACCGCCGGCGTCATGAGGCCGAGCTGGAAATGCAGGAGCAGAGCGCGCTTGAGCAGGACGAAGAACACGCGCCGGCGGCGGTGAAGCCGTCTGCGCCGGCCAAGCCCAAACCGACCGTCGAGCCCGGCGAAGAGTCGGCGCTATAAATCGCCGCAGGCCGCGTCAATCGTTCATTGTCGGTGCGTATCGGTGCGCATCAGTACGTATCGGTGCGCGCGGCCTGTTTTACCGGTTTTACCATCTAATTCCCACTCCATGACTGATCAAAATCATCACGTCGCCATTGTCGACAAGCGTCCTTTTTTCGAAAAGGTGCTGTCATTCGGCATGCAGCAAGGTTTGATCGACCGGCAGCATTGCCAGAAAATGATCGCCGATGGCGCCAAGGGGACGGTGCAGGTAGCCGACTTTTTCGGCAGCAGCCATCTGTATGCCGATCTGGAAAATGCGCGCAAGCGGATCGTTAATCTGATCAGTCTGTATCTGGAACATCAATTCAACGGCAATCTGCAAAAGGCGGCCGAATCGTTACGGGACAATACCTTGCTGTCGCATTCCCGCGGCGGCAATGAGATGCTCAAAGCCTTGTATGCAATGCCGGACAGTACCGTGTTCGGCGACGTCAAGACGCAGCCGGTCAAGCAATTCCAGGACGAGCGCACGCTGGCCAAACCATTTTCGTTGAACGCCTATCGCAAAGAATTGCAAGCACGCGAGCAGGTTGCCGCAGTGCTTGCTGCGGCGCAGTGGCTGACCGATAGCGCGCAACTGGATCGCGCCGAACTCGATTTCGTCAGCGCGGAAAGCGTGATCCGCAGTGCAGTGATGCTGCGCGCAGCCGGCGCCGATGCCTTTCCCGACCGCATTCGCTTTGCCAGGTTGATCGATGACATCCGAGGCAAGGCGCTGGCGGCCGGAAAACTCAAGATTGCCGCCAGCGTTCTGAGTGATGTGCCGACGGCCTATCGCCCGATTGTCGATAAGGTCCGCCGCAATATTGAAAAGAACGATGCGCCGCTGTTGCTCAACGCGGCGACCGGCCTGGATCAATTGCTCAACGATTTGGAGACGCGTTATTTCGTCACCGAAGGCGGGCAGGACGATATGGGCGATTTCGATGCGTTTGTCTCCAAAGAGTGGCATCAGGTTACCAAGGGCAAGGAAGATCCTTATTCGCGCTTGACGGCATTCATGTGCATCGCCGCGGCGGTGCCGCCCAAGACCAGTATCAGCACCGCAGAAGCCAAGACGATCATCCGCCGGATACGCGAGCACGGCTTCGATAGCGCCGCGGTGACCAGCTTCATCAAGGAGGCGGCGCCATTTGAAATCAAGGATAATTTACTTGCCTTGTGGCAAGACGAATTTCTGCCGGAGGCGGAACTGGCATTGCTGGATGAGGACGACCTGCAGTCTGTGCAGGCTTTGCGGTTTTTGAAAGAAAACTGCAATATCAAATCCACGCAGAAAAACGCCGTTTCAAATAGCGCCTAAACCTAAATCCCCGAAAATATTATTCACGCCGCATCCGATACGGGAATTTCCGTCCTACAGTGCTGTCCGAAGCCTTTGAACGCGATTTCCATATGTTCATACATGCTTTTCTGGAGGAATAAAACTGGAATCTTTGATCCATTGGGCGGCGCTTCGACGTCGCTGCAGGCACTTCCACGCATGCGGGAATAGGAAAATTGCTGGTAAACAGAATTGCCGGGTTTAATATGACAAATCGGCGATGAGCGGCTTAATAAGCGGCTGAATGCCATTTATTCCTGGGTTTTTTCTTTTAGCGGAGACTTGGATGACGACTTATGCGATTACGGCAGTTGAAATTGACGAACGCTCTGATCTGGTAACGAAGGTCAAATGGGGTCGCGTGGATACGTTCAACAATACATGGATAGCCGAGCCTGAGGAAGTCGAGGTCGATCAGGTATTGCAGGCAATTGGCGGCGGTGATGATGTTTATGCAATTTTTGCCGAAGGCCAGCATACCGTATTGGGGCCGCGTCTTGATCTGGCGCGGGATGCCGCCGGCCGTGAGACGATCGTCCCGGCGGCCGGTCAGATAAAACCGGGTCGCGCGATGTCTGATTTACCGCGCATCATTACGCATTGACCATAGACATTAGCGGCCATCATCCTGCGGTTGCGTAGCGCTCTTTGCGCCGGCCACGGTATCTGTGGTCAACGTACATTTCTCATTGACGACTTCAAAGGCGTAAAGCAGGAAACCGTCGCTGTCGAGTGTCGCATAGGAAACGCTGACAATGAAATCATCCGGATCGGTGGTCGGTTCTGCCGAAATATTACTCAGAAATTTATGATTGCTGGTTTTTTGAATGCCGGTGACAAATGAATACTTCAGGCCTTTGTCGCTAGGCGCCGGCAAACGTTTTGCTGCAATGACCTTTTCTGAACTCTGACTGATTTTGCCGTTCGAATCGGCGGCTATTTGTGTCAGTGTGGCGCCGTCCCAGATTGCCTTGTAGGGCGAGGGCAGGTTTTTTTCCGGGCTGGCGTTGAGTTCGTGGCAATAAATTTCAAAATTGTCGGCATGGGAGACACCAGGTAAAAGCAGCAGGCAAGCTGCAAAAAAATAATTTCTTTTATTATCCGGAGGGGTCATGGAAAAATTTCCTGCGCTGGTTAAATGTGTCAGCGATCTGGTGGACGTGCATACGCAAATCTCCGTTCTGCTGACAGACGTGTTAAGTAATGCTGAAAAAGTCATGTACGGCAATGATGCGGCATTGACACGCTCCGATTTACGCAATCTTCAGGCGGTAATCAAACTGCAAGAAGTATTGTGCATGCAGGCGCAGATCATTTTGGCGGAATAATAATTTGACCGCTTGCGATGTCGTAAAATTTTCGTAATTTGCTTTTGGGTAAGGTTAGGCGACCTGTATTTTATGCTAGGATGAAATATTTCTTAGCGGAAATTATTATGCGCGACGATCTGACCGGCGAGGAGTTGCTATGGATGCATACAGTCTTCAAAGACGAATTCCGCCTGATCCCACGCCGCATAGTAGAAAGTGTCATTTCAAAAGGCCTCGGGGTGCCCAATCTCGGCGGTGCGTTCAATTTGACCAGAGCCGGTCGCGCGGTTTTCGACCGCCACGGAGATGGCAATAACCGCTTGTACAACGGTGAACTTGAAATGCATATCATCAAATCAAAAACAAAATACAACTCTGACTGGCGCTTATAGAGGAAGCACTGAAAGGCGTCTAAGTATGTGGACTATTATTGGCTGCCGGTTATCCGGGAGTTTTTCGGAGATTGCCCCTTAGCTCAGCGCTTTGCCTTTGCCGGGGCGAATCAGGGCGTCGTGGCCTTCCCCAAGTCGACAGGGCCTTTTACGCCTTGGGGAAGG
>JAQGNR010000249.1 GCA_028291765.1 Herbaspirillum sp. | reverse complement strand
TGGGAAGAAACCGGCATGCGCGCCACGCTCGGCCTGCGCTTTTTCGACGGCGCGTTCGACGATATCTATCCGGCCCCCGGTGTGCTGTCGCCGCCGCTGCTGGAACAATTGCGCCAGGTAGAGTTGTTGCGCCCGCAGCCGCTGGCGGAGTTGCGCGCGTTGATGGAAGCGGCGATGCAGCGCTGGCACGGCAAGGCGGGGCGGCTCGGCGTCTTTC
The DNA here is from genome assembly GCA_028291765.1 of Herbaspirillum sp. GTDB lineage: Bacteria > Pseudomonadota > Gammaproteobacteria > Burkholderiales > Burkholderiaceae_D > Herbaspirillum. Next base: position 6,197 of record JAQGNR010000249.1, on the reverse strand, counting down.
CCGCGCCGTCCAATCCGGACCGCTGCAGCGACGATGCCTTGCGCCTGTGCGCGGAACTCGCGCAGCGCTACGACACCGGCATTCACACGCATCTGCTCGAAACCAAAAAACAGGCGCGGCTGGCGCATGAGCGCTACGGCGTGAGTTCGTTGGGCCGTCTGGAAAAACTCGGCGTACTGTCGGATCGCTGGTCCTGCGCGCACTGCTGCTGGCTGGATGACGACGACATCGCCCTGATGGTGAAGTCCGGCGCGGTCGCGGTATTGAACCCGGAAAGCAATGCCCGACTGGGCTCCGGCACGGCGCCGATTCCGGCCATGCTGAAAGCCGGCGTGCGCCTGGCGCTGGGCACCGACGGCGCCGGCGCCAACGACAACCTTTCGATGCAGGAAGCGATGCGTACCGCCGCCACCTTGCACCGGACTTCTTTGCCCAAGCCGCAAGACTGGCCTTCGGCCCGCCAGGTCATGCACATGGCGACCATCGGCGGCGCGGCGGCGCTGCGCCAACCGCTGCTGGGCACGCTGGCGCCGGGCTGGCTGGCCGACCTCGCGCTGTATCGCATGGACACGCCCGCATGGCTGCCGATCAACGACCCGGTCGCCCAAATGGTGTTCGCCGAAACCGGCGCGGCGGTTGATACCGTGCTGGTCGGCGGCGCAGTCGTGCTCGAGCAGGGAAGGCCGACGCGCTTCGACGCGCAAAGCCTTTGCACCGAAATCCGCGACATGGCGCGCAGCTTGCGCTTGCGTAATGCCGATCTGTTCGCCGTGGCCGAGGCCATCGCCGGACATATCAGTTGAGCCGGAAATGAAAAAGCCGTCCCCGTTTTCTCTCGAACCGTCTGGCGATGCGTCGTTCCGCTTTTCCGGACGGCGGCTGCAGTTTCCCGGCAGCTGCGCCTGTTGCGATGCGGTGGATCTGAGCGTCGGCGCGGATCGTATCGCGACGATGACGCCGGTCGAGCGCGATGGGCTGCAGACGGAGATGGAGACCGCAGGGCAGATCCTGATGCCGGCCTTCGCCAATGGTCACGACCATGTGCGCGGGGTTCCGCCCACCGCACTGGCCGCTTTCGATCTGCCGCTCGAATTGTGGCTGGCGCAGATGTCGGGCCCGCCGGTCTGCGATCCTTTCCTGATCGCGGCTGCTGCGCTGGGGCGGCAGGCCTTGTCGGGCTGCGGCAGCATCATGGTGCATTACACCCGTCCGCAAGATCCAACGCGCATCGTCGAAGAACTGAAGGTGGTCGCGGCCGCCGCCCGCGCGGTCGGCGTGCGGGTGGCCATCGCTCCGGCGCTACGCGACATCAATGCGCTCGGTTATGCCGTCGATGAACATGTGCTCGCCAAGCTGCCGCCGGCAGCACGGGCCGCGATCGAGCAGCGTCTGCTGTCGCGCCCGCCCGGTTCGCCGGCCGAACAGTTGCGGCTGGTGGATGAGGTGGCGTTGCAGGTGGAAGGGCCGTTAGTCGATGTGCAGTATGGGCCGTATGGTCCGGAGTGGTGCTCCGATGCGCTGCTCACCGCCGTGGCCGAGGCCTCGGCCCGCAACGGCCGGCGCATACACATGCATTTGATGGAATCGAAAGTGCAGCGCGAATATCTGGACGCGCGCTATCCACAAGGGCCGCTGCGATTTCTCGACAGCATCGGCCTGCTTTCGCCACGGTTGTCGATCGCGCATGCGGTCTGGCTGCGGCCCGATGAAATGGATCTGCTGGCCGAGCGCGGCGTGACCGTATCGATCAACACCAGCTCCAATCTCGGCCTGCGCAACGGGACCGCGCCGGTGGCCGAGCTCTACCGGCGCGGCGTGCCGCTGGCCCAGGGATTGGATGGTTTTTCGGTGGACGACGATGACGACGCCTTCCGGGAATTGCGTTTGAATTACATGCTGCACCGAGGCACCGGCTTTGAAGAAGGCATACCGCTGGCTGCGCTGTTTCACGCCGCCTGCCACGGCGGCCGCCGTATCGTGACCGGCGACGGCGGCGCGCAGACGTTATTGCAAGCGGGGGCACCAGCCGATTTCATGGTGCTGGATCGCGCCGCATTGGCGCGTGATCTGGTGCTGGATGTCGCCGACGATGTGCTGGTGGTGCAACGGGCGACCAAGGCATCGCTGCGGCATCTTTTTGTCGCCGGGCGCGAGATCGTGCGCGACGGAGTATTGCAAGGTTTGGACTTGCCGGCGCTGCAGGATGAATTGATGGCGCAAGTCAGGCACGGCGCGCCGGCCTATCGCGATTGGCGGCAGGTGACGACGGCATGGGCCGGCGTCTTGCGCGAAGCCTATAGCGGCGGGCTGCATCGCCGCTGACGAATGAATGTAGCGGCAGGCAAACGCGAAACTTGATCGCGCTGGCCTGCCGAAAATGACTGGCTAAACTGAAAGGAAGCATCAAATGGAAAAAGTAGATCTCATCATCCGGGGCGGTCAGGTTGTATCGGCCGACCAGATCATCAGCGCATCGGTGGCGATCGACGGCGAACGCATCGTCGCAGTCGGGCACGACGATATGATGCCGGCCGCGCGCGAGGAAATGCGGGCCGACGGTCTGTACCTGCTGCCGGGCGCAATCGACAGCCACGTGCATTTCCGCGACCCCGGTTTCCCGCATAAGGAAACCTGGAAGAGCGGCTCGGCCGCGGCAGCTTGCGGCGGCGTCACCACTGTCTTCGACATGCCGAATACCAAGCCGGCCACCGGCACGGTGGAGGCCTTGCGCATGAAGCTCAAAGCGGCCGAATCTTCGTATGTCGATTTTGGCATCCACGGCTTGTTCAATGACGATACGATCGATCGCCTGGAGGAGCTTCTGGAAGCCGGTGTGACCAGCTTCAAGGCTTTTGTCGGCACCACTTTCGGTCATCTGCCGGCGCCGTCGGATGGCGCGCTGCTCGAAGGGTTCGAGAAACTCGCGCCCTTGGGCATCCGTACCGTGGTGCATGCGGAGAACTCTTCGATCATGGCCCGACGCCAGCAAAAAATGCAGGAAGCAGGGCGTATCGATGCCTTCGCTCATCTGGCGGCGCGTCCGGAAGTTTGTGAAATCGAAGCCATCGGCCGTGTTATTACGCTGGCCGAGTGGGCCGGGGCCCGTCTTCACATCGCCCATCACAGCGCTGCCGATTCCCTTTATCTGATCCGCGATGCGAAACGCCGCGGCGTCGATGTCACGGTCGAGACTTGCCCGCAATATTTGTTGCTTAACACCGACGATATGATGCGGATGGGCGGCCTGCTGAGGTTGAATCCGCCGATCCGCGAGCCGCGTCATAACCAGCCGCTGTGGGATGCGCTTGCCGAAGGCGTTATCGACATGATCGCCACCGATCATGCGCCCCATAATCCCGAGGAAAAGCTGCGGGAAAACATCTGGGAATGCGATTGCGGTTTCCCCGGCATCGAGACGCAGATGACGGTGATGCTGACCGAGATCCAGCGTGGCCGCGCCAGTCTGATGGATTACGTTCGGTGGAGTTCGGTCAATCCAGCCAAGGCCTGGGGCCTGTACGGCACCAAGGGTACGATCACGCCCGGCGCGCACGCCGACATCGCCATCGTCGATATGGGGCAGAAGGGCGTCGTGTCGCAACGCAAGCTGCAGAGCTTGAGCAAAATTTCGCCTTGGCATGGCCGTAACGTGCATGGCGCGCCGCTCCATACCTTGGTGCGCGGCCGTTTCGTGATGCGCGATAGTAAGCTGATCACCGAAGCAGCCGGATGGGGGCGTTCGATCAAGCAGGTGCAGAAGATGCCTACGCCACGTCCGCTGAATACCGATCGCTATACCAACGCGATTTTGACTACGCCGCCGGGGGTGCCGCCTACGGCTTTGACTATGTCTTTGAAAGACATTTAATAAGCTAAGGGGGTGTCGCAAAATGAAGGGCGTCAGGCGGGCTGTAGCGGATGTTTGTGCTCCGTTCGTGTCATTCCGGCGGCCTTCGGCCACCTCCCTTCTTTACCTCACTGCGCACAAACATCCACTACAGCCCGCCTGACGCCCTTCATTTCGCAACTGCTCTGATCGCGAAGGGCGGTTACTTTGCTCGGAGCGCCTTATTGCGAAATCCAACTGTCATTTAAAACTCCTGCTTCTTTTCGCTTAGACTCTTTACACCGTAGTTGACAAAGCTTTGCCGAGATCGAGACCCAACATATCCGCACAATGCTTGCGTTGCGCCGCCTCTTTTCCGATCGGCAATTCGCTCAGCGCGGTATAAGCAATCCACTTGGCATCGATCTCGAAGAAATCGCGCAAATTGGCACGGGTATCGCTGCGGCCGAAACCATCCGTGCCCAAGGTCGCATAAGTCCCTGGTACGAAGGCGCGGATGCTTTCAGGAATGGCTCTCACATAATCACTGGCGGAGATTACCGGCGCGGTGCTATTACCCAGCTGTTGCGTCACATAAGGCAACGTGCTTTGGGTATTCAAGCGGATATTGCGCTGAGCGGCGATACCGTCACGCGACAATTCTGTGTAACTTGTAACGCTCCACACTTCGGCCACGATGTCGAATTTTTCCTTCAGCAAGGCTGCAGCCGAAATCGCTTCGGTCAGGACCGGACCCGCGGCCAGCAGGCGCACGTCGGCATTTTTTATCGGCGTCAGGCAATACATGCCGCGCCGGATTCCTTCTTCTACCCCTGGCGGCATGGTCGGCTGCGCGTCATTTTCATTGGTCACCGTCACGTAATAGAAAACGTCATCGTTTTGTTCCAGCATGCGATGCATACCGTCCTGCACAATCACCGCCAGTTCATAAGCATAGGCCGGATCGTAGGACACGCAGTTCGGGACGGTCGCGGCGATCAGGTGGCTAGTGCCGTCCTGATGTTGCAAGCCTTCGCCGGCCAGCGTGGTACGGCCCGAAGTGGCGCCGATCAGGAAACCGCGCGCCCTCTGGTCGGCCGCCGCCCAGATCAGATCGCCGATGCGCTGGAATCCGAACATCGAGTAATAGATATAGAACGGCAGCATCGGCAAACCGTGCACAGAGTAACTTGTGGCCGCTGCCGTCCAAGACGAAATCGCCCCAGCTTCGGTAATGCCTTCTTCCAGGATTTGCCCGTCTTTAGCTTCGCGATAGGACAGGATCGAACCTATATCTTCCGGCTCATATAACTGTCCCTGCGCCGAGTAAATGCCGACCTGCCGAAACAGATTGGCCATGCCGAAGGTACGCGCTTCATCGGCCACAATCGGCACGATATGCTTGCCGATGAGCGGATCCTTGAGCAATGCAGTCATCATTCTTACCAGCGCCATGGTGCTCGACATGTCCTTGCCTGCAGCATCCAGTGCAAAGGTCGCGTAGGATTTGATATCCGGTATGGTCAAGCGGGTTGGCGCGGTATTGCGACGCGGCATGAAGCCGCCCAGCGCTTCGCGCCGCTTCAATAAGTGACGCATTTCCGGGCTGTCGATAGCCGGCTTGTAAAACGACAGTGCTTCGCAATCGGCGTTCGAAATCGGCAACTGGAAACGATCGCGGAATTCCAGCAAGGTTTCTGCATCCAGCTTCTTCTGCTGATGTGTCGTCATCTTGCCCTGGCCGGCCGTGCCCATGCCATAGCCTTTTTTTGTTTGGGCCAAGATCACGGTCGGGCTGCCACGATGCTTGGCGGCGGCCTGATAGGCTGCGTGGATTTTTTTCATATCGTGACCGCCACGCTTGAGGCCGTCGATTTCATCGTCGGTCAAACTCGCGCCGATCGCCTGCATACCCGGTGTCTGGCCGAAAAAATATTCGCGATTAAACGCGCCATCGTTGGCGGCAAAAGTCTGCAACTGGCCATCGACGGTATTGTTTAATGCATTGATCAACTCCCCCGATTTGTCGCGCGCGAACAGCGGATCCCAATCCGATCCCCAGAGCAGCTTCACCACATTCCAGCCGGCGCCGGCAAAAGTGGTTTCAAGTTCGTCCACCACATGACCGTTGCCGCGCACCGGGCCATCGAGCCGTTGCAGGTTGCAGTTGACGACAAATATCAGGTTGTCCAGGTTCTCACGGGAGGCGAGGCTCAATGCGGCCAGCGATTCCGGTTCGTCCATCTCGCCGTCGCCGAACACACCCCAGACTTTGCGATCCTGCGGCGCCATCAGACCGCGATTTTCCAGATAACGCATGAAACGCGCTTGATAAATGGCGCTGATCGGGCCGAGACCCATCGATCCGGTA
>JAQGNR010000224.1 GCA_028291765.1 Herbaspirillum sp. | reverse complement strand
GCACGTCCTTGAAAAAGCCTGTAGCGTACAAAGCCTTGATCGCCTCGCTACCCTTTTCGTCCGTAAAAGTATCGCCGACCTTGACCGGCAGATAACTGAACACCGTGCCGGCTTCGGTCCGTTGGATGCCTTCGATACGGATGTCCTGCACCGTGAACGGCTCAACGGCAAGCGCACGTCCTGAACAAAGCGCAAGGACGGCGGCGGCAAGCAGGCTACGGGAGAAAGTCGGGAGGGTAAAACGAGAGGAATGTAATTTCATTAGTATGTTCTATGTTTATCCGATTACAGGTGAGCGCCCCGCCAGTTTCCGCAGGCGCTGCCATCAACCAACTTGTTAAAACATGAGACGAACGATGTCGTTGAAAGCAGCTACCAGCATCAATGTCATCAAAACACCCATGCCGGCCCGTTGTGCAATAGCACTAAATCGCTCGGATACGGGCCGGCCGGTCAAAATCTCCACCGAATAATACAGCAAATGCCCTCCGTCCAACACGGGAATGGGAAGCAAATTCATGACGCCCAGACTAATGCTGATCAAGGCCATGAAACTCAAATAGCTGATCAGTCCGAGACGCGCTGTCTGGCCTGCGTAGTCGGCAATCGTGATCGGGCCGGTGATGTTCTTCCAGGAAGCTTCGCCGATCAGCATTCGGCCCAGCATTTTGAGCGTCAAAATACTGGTATCCCAAGTGCGATGCGCCGCTTTCGCCACCGCCGTAGGTAAATCGTTGCGGACGGTGATCATTTCAGGCGCCATCCGCACTTCGACCAGAATGCGTCCTATGGCGCCACTCTTGGTGTCCACGCTATCGGGCGTGACTTCTAGATTGAAGCGATGCTGTCCGCGCATGCCTTCGATTTGCAGCAGCTTGCCGGGCGATGCGCGCACCAGCTCCACCAACGCCAGACCATCGACGACGGCGACGTGATTAACGCTCAGAATCAGGTCGCCGCTCTGCAAGCCGGCCCGCATCGCCGGACCGCCCGGCGCGATCTGCCCCAGGACTGCCGGCGGGAGGGCCAGATCGATGCCCAGCGTGTGCAGGAAGTCGCCTTCCATATCCTGCGGCGAGAGACTATTGAGCGGCAAAGCGATCGTATCGAGCAATGTGGCGCCCGGCAGGGCCGTATCCGGGGATGACACATCGAGATGGGCGGTTTTCTTGTCCAGCCCGAGTTGCAACAGGCGCCAACGCACATCGGACCAACCAGCCACCGGCTGGCCATCGATAGCGGTAATCAATTGATTGGCGCGAATGCCGGCCTGATAAGCCACCGATTCAACCGGTGCGGCGCGCAGCTTTGGCAATGGCTCCGGCATGCCGTGCATATACAAACCGGCGAAGATCAGAATTGCCAGAACAAAATTGGCCAAGGGGCCGGCAGCGACAATGGCAATCCTGCGCCATACCGATTGCTGCGTAAATTCGCGCTTGCGCTCTTGCGGCGACAGATCGCTCAGATCCTGTTCACGCGCATCCAGCATCTTCACATAGCCGCCCAGCGGCAGCACCGAGAGCGCCCATTCGGTTTGATCCTTACCGAACCGGCGTGAAAAAATCACGCGCCCCATGCCGACCGAAAAACGCAATACCTTGACGCCGCACCAACGCGCGACCAGGAAATGGCCCAGCTCGTGGACGATCACCAACGTGCCCAGAGCGACGATAAATGCGAGTAAGGTATGAATCAGGTTCATCGTTACAAAGAATGTTACAAAAATTCGGTGGCGACCGCGCGCGCCTGGCGGTCTTGTTCAAACAAGGTCTCTATATCGCTTACTGCAACGGTCGGAAGCCGGTTCATCACTTTTTCGATCACTTGGTCGATCATGCGAAATCCGATCTTCCCGTTCAGGAAGGCCTGCACTGCGACTTCATTGGCGGCATTCAGGATCGCGGCCGCACTGCCGCCGGCATGCAATGCATCATACGCCAGTCGCAAACAAGGGAAGCGCGCCAGATCCGGCGCGACAAACGAAAGCTGGCCGATCTGCGTCAGGTCGAGCTGGGCGACGCCGGAAGCAAGCCGCTCCGGATGCGCCAGTGCATGCGCGATCGGGGTCCGCATATCCGGATTGCCGAGTTGCGCCAGCACCGATCCGTCGATATAGGAAACCATCGAATGGATCACGCTTTGCGGATGGATCAGCACCTCAATGCGATCGGCCGGCGCACCGAACAGCCAATGCGCTTCGATCACCTCCAGCCCCTTGTTCATCATGGTCGCGGAATCGACCGATATTTTGCGGCCCATGACCCATTTGGGATGCGCCACCGCCTGCTCGGGCGTGACCTGATCCAGGGTATCGACAGCGCGCAATAAAAATGGGCCGCCCGATGCAGTCAATATAATCTTGGCAATTCCCTGATGCTCCAGAGCACGCTGAAAATCGTGCGGCAGACATTGGAATATCGCATTGTGTTCGCTATCGATGGGCAATAGACAGGCGCCATTGGCGGCAACGGCATCCATCAACAAGCGCCCTGCCATGACCAGCGCTTCCTTGTTCGCCAACAAGATTTTTTTGCCCGCATGCGCCGCCGCCAGCGTGGACGCCAATCCTGCCGCACCCACAATAGCGGCCATGACGACATCGCATTGCGCTGCTGCGGCAACGTCGCACAAAGCGGCTGCGCCGTAAGCCACCTCGGTGTCGAGCCCGAGCGCGCGCAGGCCCTTGTGCAATTGCTGCGCCGCTTCGGCATGGGCGACCACCGCCACGCGCGGGCGGAATTGCTTACATTGCGCCAACAAGGCATCGACGCTGGTGTGCGCGGTCAATGCATAGACTTCAAAACGGTCGGGATGCCGGGCCAGCACATCCAGCGTGGAAACGCCGATCGAACCGGTTGAGCCGAGAATGGTAACGGCTTGCATTATCGCAACCAGAGCGCAAGCAAGGCTGCCAGCGGCAGCACTGGAATGAGCGCATCGATGCGATCGAGTACGCCGCCATGCCCCGGCAGCAATCCGCTGCTGTCCTTGACTTCGGCGCGGCGCTTGAGCAAGGATTCAAACAAATCGCCAACGATGCTGGCGGCAACGATCACTGTCATCACGAGCATCAATCCGGCCCAGCCGAAATGCTGCTGCACCGCGGTGGGGAAGGTATCGGCCAGCATGGGCGCGGTGGTGGTTGCCGCGGCGCACACCAGCACCAGCAGCCAGCCGCCGATGGCGCCCTCCCATGATTTGCCCGGTGAAATACTGGGCGCCAGCTTGCGGCGGCCGAACGCCTTGCCGGAAAAATAAGCACCGATATCGGCTATCCATACCACTGCCATGACGGACAGCAGATACAGCGGGGAATGTTGAAATAAGGCGGCGGCGGCGATGAAGCAGCCAAGAATGGCGATGCTGTAGGTGGCGTTGAGCAGCCGGTTGCCGTTATGGCGCAACGGCGGCAGCCCGAGACCGAGTGCCGGCGCAAAGCGCACTGCCCATAGCGCGATGCAGAGCCAGAATAATTTTTGCACACCCGGCAGACCACTGACAAAAATAACGAATGCGTAGATGGCGGTCCATACTACGGTCGCAAACCAGGGCTTGCTGTTACCGAACAGGCGGAAGTTTTCCCAAGACGCCGCGGCAAAAAACACTACGGTGACCAATGCGAACGGCAGAAAAGCATTCATGAATAAAATCGGCAGCAGTATTGCCAACAGAATCAGTGCCGTCAGCACTCGCGTTTTAAGCATTACGTCGCCTGTTGAATAAGTTGTTCACTGGTGCGGCCGAAACGGCGTTCGCGGGCGCGATAGGATTCGATGGCCAGATCCAGCGCTGCCGCATTGAATGCCGGCCAGTAGGTATCGGTGAAATACATTTCGGTGTACGCCAGTTGCCACAGCAGAAAATTGGAAACGCGCTGCTCGCCCCCGGTGCGGATAAACAGATCCGGTTCCGGCGCATACGCCATGGCCAGATGTGGCGCCAGATCGGCCTCCGTGAATGTGGCCGCGCCGGCGTGCTGCTGCACCATTTTGCCGACCGCCTGCATGATATCCCAGCGGCCGCCGTAATTAGCGCAAATCGTCAGCGTCAAACGGGTATTGCCGGCGGTCTGCCGTTCGGCCTTTATGACCATGTCCTGCAACTTCTCATCGAACGCACTCAAATCGCCGACCACTTTGAGCCGGATATTATTGTTGTGCATTTTGTCGAGCTGGTTTTGCAAGGCCTTCATGAACAAGGTCATCAACAGCGACACTTCATCGGCAGGACGACGCCAGTTCTCGGAACTGAATGCGAACAGCGTCAGATATTCGACGCCGCGTTCGGCACAAGCTTCCACAATTTCCTGCACCATGTCGACGCCGCGTTTATGCCCGGCAAAACGCGGCAGCATACGTTTGGTCGCCCAACGGCCGTTGCCATCCATGATGATGGCGATGTGACGTGGAACCGGTAAAACATCCGGCACCGCTTGGGTGGAGCTTGAATAAGTCATTGAGGATACAAATAAAAACGGCGATGGACAGACATCATGCAAGGATAGAACGGGTACAAGACGGACACAAGTAGACACGATATCCGACAGCGCGCTGCCAGCAACGCAATCACCGATTAAAGACTATACGGTGAGGACTTCTTTCTCCTTGTCGACAACGAGTTTATCGATTTCAGCGACGAATTTATCGGTCAGCTTTTGGATATCTTCTTGCGCGCGACGTTCGTCATCTTCCGAACAAGCCTTGTCTTTCAGCAACTTTTTCAGCCCTTCGTTGGCATCGCGACGAATATTGCGCACGGCAATTTTGGCATCTTCGGCTTCGGTTTTAACCAGTTTGACCATTTCCTTGCGACGTTCTTCCGTCAGCGGCGGGGTCGGTACGCGAATAATGTCGCCCTGCGTCGATGGGTTCAGACCCAGATCGGCTTCCCGGATCGCCTTCTCGACGGTTGCAACCATCTTCTTTTCATAAGGCTGCACGCCGATGGTGCGGGCGTCGATCAATGTCACATTGGCGACCTGCGACAATTGGGTCGGGTTGCCATAATAGTCGACCTGAACGTGATCCAGGATACCCGGATGCGCACGTCCGGTGCGAACCTTGCCCAAATTGGTTTTCAGGGTATCGATCGACTTGAGCATGCGCTGCTCTGTGCTTTTTTTAACGTCAGCAATGGTCATGCTGCTCTCCTAAATTAGAAACTGAACTATATATGGTGTATCCGGCATCTGCCGGACAAAACGGGAAGCTGCAAGGTCAAGGACGCGGTACGTCGTGGTATGCGAATTGAACAGGATGCATTAAACATGCACCAGCGTGCCCTCGTCTTCACCCATGACCACGCGTTTGAACGCGCCCGGTTTAATGATTGAAAACACCTTGATCGGCAGTTTTTGATCGCGGCACAATGAAAACGCGGTGGCGTCCATGACTTGCAAGTGCTTGGAAATCGCCTCGTCGAAGGTAATGGTCGAGTAGCGCGTCGCCGACGGATCTTTTTTCGGATCTGCGGTATAAACGCCATCGACTTTGGTCGCCTTCAGGACGATTTCGGCGCCGATTTCCGCGCCACGCAAGGCTGCTGCGGTGTCGGTGGTAAAAAAAGGATTGCCCGTGCCGGCGGCAAAAACGACGATTTTACCTTCTTCCAGATATTGCAGGGCTTTCGGGCGCACATAGGGTTCAACCACCTGCTCGATACTGATGGCCGACATCACCCGCGCGACAATCCCGGCCTGGCGCATGGCATCGGCCAACGCCAGGGAATTCATGACGGTGGCCAGCATGCCCATGTAATCGGCAGTCGAACGATCCATGCCTTGCGCACCGGGAGCGACACCGCGGAAAATATTTCCGCCGCCGATCACGATGGCCAGCTCGACGCCGAGATTGGCGACTTCAGCCACATCGGCGACCATCCGCTCGATCGTTGCACGATTGATGCCGTAGGCATCGTCGCCCATGAGTGCTTCGCCGGAAAGTTTGAGAAGAACGCGCTTATAGGCAGGTTTCGTCATAGGGCTAGGCTCCGTTTGGCTTCTGATTCGACAATATAAATACTTTATGCAGCTAAATACTTAATGCACCTTGCAACGCCTTATCGGCGCTGCTTTAAAAAAACGGGCCTTTCGGCCCGCTTCTTTTTACACTTTGAAACTATTACGCTTGTTTAGTTGCCGCGGCAACCTGCGCGGCAACTTCTGCCGCAAAATCGTCTTGCTTCTTCTCAATACCTTCGCCGACGATGAACATCGTGAACGACTGCACAGAAGTATTGCTGGCTTTTAACATTTGTTCAACCGATTGTTTATCGTTTTTGACAAAGGTTTGATTGAACAAAGAAACTTCCTTCAGAAATTTCTGCACCGAGCCTTCGACCATCTTGGTCACGATATCGGCTGGCTTGCCCGATTCAGCTGCTTTCAGCGATGCTACCGAACGCTCTTTCTCGATCAAATCGGCCGGCACCTGATCCGACGACAGCGCAACCGGCTTCATCGCGGCAATGTGCATCGCGACATCCTTGCCGACTTGCTCATCGGCTCCAGCGTATTCCACCACAACGCCGATACTGGTGCCGTGCAGGTATGAGGTCAGTTTTCCATCGGTCTTGAAGAACTTGAAACGGCGAATCGTCATGTTTTCGCCGATACGACCGATCAATTCGGCGCGCTTGGCTTCGACAGTCGTGCTGCCTTCGATCGTCAGCGCATTCAATGCATCAAGATCGGCCGGGTTCTTTTCGGCGATCAGCTTGGCGACCGCTTTCGAGAAATCGATGAATTCATCGTTCTTGGTCACGAAATCGGTTTCGCAATTGATCTCGACCATTGCACCGGTATTGCCGGCAATATAAGTAGCTACCACGCCTTCGGCAGTGATACGGGACGATGCCTTGGAGGCCTTGCTGCCCAACTTCACACGCAGCAATTCTTCTGCCTTGACCGGATCGCCATCGGCCTCCGTCAATGCTTTTTTGCATTCCATCATCGGCGCGTCGGTCTTCGCACGCAGTTCGCCCACCATTGCAGCAGTAATTGTCGCCATACTGTTTCTCCTAGCTGAACCGATGCCGCAACGGACATCGGGGATCAAAATATTGTGAATTGCTCAAAAAAAAGGGGTGACTGCTGTTACCCCTTTTTTTGTACTACGGAGCGAAAAGACTTAAGCCTGTTCGCTGACCTCTACGAATTCATCGCCGTCGCCCTTGATTGCTTCGACAACATCGTTGACTGCATTGGCGCGGCCTTCGAGGATCGCATCGGCGACACCACGTGCGTACAGCATGATCGCTTTAGCCGAGTCGTCATTGCCAGGAATGATGTAAGTCACGCCGTCAGGGGAGTGATTGGTATCGACCACACCGATCACAGGGATGCCCAGCTTGGCGGCTTCAGTGATGGCGCCCTTATGGTACCCGACGTCGATCACGAAGATTGCGTCCGGAATGCCGCCCATGTCCTTGATGCCGCCGATAGCCTTATCCAGCTTGATCTGTTCGCGCTGAAACAACAGGGCTTCTTTCTTGCTCAGCTTTTCAACCGAACCGTCTTCGATCGATGCTTCCATTTCCTTCAGGCGCTTGATCGATGTCTTGATTGTCTTGAAGTTGGTCAGCATGCCGCCCAACCAGCGCTGGTCAACGAAAGGCATGCCCGCGCGGGCAGCTTCGGCAGCAATGGTTTCACGCGCTTGACGCTTGGTGCCGACGAACAGGATGGTGCCGCGATTGGACGACAATTGGCGGACATACTTGACCGCTTCCTGGTACATGCCCAGGGTCTTTTCCAGATTGACGATATGAATTTTGTTACGATGACCGAAGATGTACGGAGCCATCTTTGGGTTCCAGAAGCGGGTTTGATGACCGAAATGGACGCCGGCTTCCAGCATTTCACGCATTGTTACTGACATAATTTTCTCCAGGGTTAGGGTCTGGAACTCATTCAGTGACCCAGACAAAATGCTGTGGGCACCCTTTTTTAAATGAATTCGCGATTTTCACAGCATCGAGCCCAAAATGGCCCGGCGCCGAGTACTCCGAGTATTGCCAAAAATCAACTCAGTGATTAACACTAATGATCAATTTCTAACTTACTCCCAACTTGAATACCTATCCAAGTTAGCCGCGCATTGTACTCCATAAAAGACGATATGCTCAAGCACGTAATTTCTTGCCAGCACTCTATTGCAGCCCGACAGAGTAACGGCCACTCGTCTATAATGCACAGTTAGCGTTTTTTGGCAAAACCACCCGGAATTCTGAGTACTATTTATGAGTAATATTTCAATTAAGAACGCTGCCGATATCGAAGGCATGCGTGTAGCAGGCAAGCTGGCCGCAGAGGTACTGGATTATATCGGTCCTTTCGTCACGCCAGGCATCAGCACCGGCGAGCTGGATCGTCTATGCCATGAGTACATGGTCAACGTGCAAAAGACCATCCCCGCCCCGCTGAACTATTGCCCGCCCGGCTATACGCCATATCCGAAATCGGTCTGCACCTCGGTCAACGATGTCATCTGCCACGGCATTCCCGGCGATAAAGTCCTCAAAGCGGGCGACGCGGTAAATATCGACGTTACCGTCATTAAAAACGGTTATCACGGCGACACCAGCCGCATGTTCTACGCCGGCACGCCTTCCATCTTGGCCAAGCGCCTGGGCGATATCACCTACGAATGCATGTGGCTGGGCATTTCCAAGATCAAGCCCGGCGCGCATCTGGGCGATATCGGCCACATCATTCAGGTCCATGCAGAAAAAGCCGGTTACAGCGTCGTGCGCGAATTTTGCGGCCATGGCATCGGCAAGGTATTTCATGAAGAACCGCAGGTCTTGCACTATGGCCGCCCCGGTACGTTGGAAGAGCTGAAGGCCGGCATGATCTTTACGGTAGAGCCGATGATCAACGCCGGCCGCCGCGAAATACGCGAAATGGGCGACGGCTGGACCATCCGCACCAAAGATCGCAGCCTGTCGGCACAATGGGAACATACCATTCTGGTCACTGAAACCGGCTTTGAGGTGCTAACCATATCGCCGCAAATGCCCGCCCCTCCGGCGTTTATTGCCGCCTGATTACGGCCTGATTACAGCCAGCGCGTGATTTTCGCCTGAGCAGCTCCCTCTTCCTTTCTCAACTATCTCCGTCAATGTTCGCTCTTGCAGCCATCCTTAAAGAACAATTAAAAGCCGGCCACCAGGCGGCAATGAAGGCATTTGAAGCCGACAGCAAACCGGATCGTCTGCTGATTCAATTGCGGCGCAATGTCGATGCCGCATTGACGCAGGCATGGGATGCGCACGATATGGGCGCAGAGAGCGCCTTGGTCGCAGTCGGTGGATACGGACGCGGCGAGCTGTTTCCCTATTCCGATGTCGACGTGCTGATCCTGCTGCCGGCAGCCGCGCCGCCGGGGCAACAGGAAAAGCTGGAAAAACTGGTACAGATATTATGGGATATCGGGCTCGAAATCGGCCACAGCATCCGCACCGTGGACGAATGCCTGAGCGAAGCCGCGGCCGACATTACGGTGCAAACCAGCCTGCTTGAAGCACGTTTGATCTGCGGCAATTCCGCGCTGTTCGAAACCCTCCAGCAGCGTTATCTGGCGGCGATGGATCCGGAAGCATTTTTTCAGGCAAAGACGCTGGAAATGCAGCAGCGCCATGCCAAATACGAAGACACCCCCTACAGCCTGGAACCGAATTGCAAGGAAAGCCCCGGTGGGCTGCGCGATCTGCAAGTCATTCTGTGGGTAGCCAAGGCTGCCGGCCTGGGCGATTCCTGGAATGAACTGGCCCAAAACGGCCTGCTCACCGCGGCCGAAGCGCGCCAACTGACTTCCAAGGAAAAAGCATTCAAGGATATCCGGATACGTTTGCATAATCAGGCCAAGCGCCGCGAAGACCGTCTGGTGTTCGATATACAGACCCCGGTAGCGCAATCGCTGGGCTTTGTCACCAGCGACACGCGGCGCGCCAGCGAATACCTGATGCAGCGTTATTACCTGGCCGCCAAAGCGGTCACGCAGTTGAATACGATCATGCTGCAGAATATTCAGGCCCGCCTGTTCCCGCAGCAGACCGTACCGCAAAAAATCAATGCGCACTTCAACGAAATCAACGGCTGGATCGACATCGCCTACGACAAGACATTCACTTCGCATCCGTCCACGATGCTGGAAGTATTTCTGCGTATGGCCGAGCGCCCCGAAATCAAAGGCATGACCGCGCGCACCATGCGCGCGCTCTGGCATGCACGCAGCCAGATCGACAACAACTTTCGTCAGGATCCGAAAAACCGCGCGCTGTTCATGCAGATCATCCAATCCCATCAGGGGATTACGCATGCGCTGCGCAGGATGAACGAGAACAGCATTCTCGGGCGTTACTTACCGAATTTCAAAATCATCGTCGGTCAGATGCAACACGATCTGTTCCACGTCTATACCGTCGATCAGCACATCATGATGGTGGTGCGCAATGTGCGCCGCTTCACCATGAGCGAACATGCCCACGAATATCCTTTCTGCAGCCAGTTGATGGCCAATTTTTCGCAGCCATGGGTGCTGTACGTTGCTGCGCTTTTCCACGATATCGCCAAAGGACGCGGCGGCGATCATTCGAAACTGGGCACCGTCGATGCGCAGCAATTTTGCCAGGATCACGGCATTTCCGAAGAAAACACGGAATTGATTGTATTCCTGGTAGAGCATCATCTGACCATGTCGCAAGTCGCGCAGAAACAGGATCTATCGGACCCTGACGTGATCAAGCACTTTGCCGCCACCGTCAAAGACGAGCGTCACCTGACCGCGCTGTACTTGCTGACCGTGGCCGATATACGCGGCACCAGCCCCAAGGTATGGAACGCCTGGAAAGGCAAGCTGCTGGAAGATCTGTATCACATCACCTTGCGCACGCTGGGAGGCGATACGCCGTCGCCGGATCGGGAATTGCGCAATCGCCAGGAGGAAGCGCTTAAAACGCTGCGTCTGTACGGCTTGCCGGAACACGCGCACGAACAGCTCTGGAAACAACTCGATATTGCTTATTTCCTGCGCCACGACGCCTCCGATATCGCCTGGCAGGCGCGTAGTTTTCACGATGTGCTAGACAGCCCTGACCCGATCGTCAAATGCCGGCTATCGCCGATCGGCGAAGGGGTGCAGGTGGCCGTTTATGCACAAGATAAACCCGATTTATTCGCGCACATCTGCGGCTATTTCGAAGAGAAGAATTTCAGCATTCTCGACGCCAAAATCCACACCACCAAAAACCATTACGCGCTCGATACCTTCCTCGTATCGGCGCCGGTTTTCGAAAAAAATTATCGGGACATCATTACCCTGATCGAGCATGAACTGGCGGCATTGCTGAAGTCGAATGCGCCGCTGCCGGTGGCCGGCAAAGGCCGCCTGTCGCGCTTGTCGCGCAACTTCCCGATCGCGCCGACCGTGGATCTGCGCCCGGATGAACGCGGTCAGTTTTATCTGCTGTCGATCTCCGCCAATGACCGCAACGGGCTGCTGTATGCGGTATCGAACGTACTGGCGCGCCATCGGGTGAACGTGCATACGGCCAAGATCATGACGCTCGGCGAACGCGTCGAAGACGTCTTTCTGGTCGATGGACCGACGCTGAGCAACGCCCGCAGCCAGATTCAGCTCGAAACCGATTTGCTGCAAACGCTCTGCATTTAAGCACATTCTTAAGCACATTCTTTCTCATGACCGAACCCATCCGTCTCTCCAAACGCATGTCAGAACTTGGCCTTTGTTCCCGTCGCGAAGCTGACGAATGGATAGAGCGCGGCTGGGTGCGGGTTGACGGCAAGGTAGTCGCCCTGCTCGGCAGCAAAGTATTGCCGCATCAGCTTGTGACGGTAGAGCGCCAGGCTGCCGCGGAGCAATCCAAACGTGCCACGATTCTGCTCAATAAACTAGTCGGTTATGTCAGCGGTCAGGCCGAGGATGGCCACAAGCACGCGATCTCCTTGATCACGGCCGAAAACCACTGGAAAGAAGATCGCGCCGAAATGCTCTTTCATCCGACGCAATTGCGCAGCCTGGTCGCGGCGGGCCGGCTCGATATCGATTCGGTCGGGCTGCTGGTGATGACTCAGGATGGCCGCATTGCCAAGCAATTGATCGGTGAAGATTCGACGGTCGAAAAGGAATATCTGGTGCGTGTTTCGTACAGCAAACCGGGACGCTTGCCGGACAGTGATCTGAAACTGCTGAATCATGGCCTGTCATTGGATGGCAAGGCATTGAAGCCGGCCAAGGTCAAATGGCAGAACGACGATCAGCTCAGCTTTACGCTGCGTGAAGGCAAGAAACGGCAGATTCGCCGTATGTGCGAGGCGGTCGGCCTGAAAGTCGTGGGCTTGAAACGGGTGCGAATCGGCGGCGTGAAGCTGGGAGAATTGCCTGCCGGTCAATGGCGCTACATGACGCCAGATGAGGATTTCGATGCTGCGCCGAAAGGCATGCCGGCGGCAAGCGCCGCGCGCAGCAGAAGCCGAACGCAGGAGAGGCAAGAAACGCCAGCCATGAAAACCAGGCCCGCCGCTCAAGAGCCCCTCCCTCAAAAAACGCCAAGCGCCGCGCCGCCGAAGCCGCCGCGTCCTCGTCCTGTCTCGAACTACGCGCCGGACAAAGCGCGTGCGGCATCCAGGGCAAGCGCCGTCGAGCCAAATGCAGACACCGTGGCGACGCCATCGAAAACCGGAAAAACACTGAGCCTGAAACGCCGGACACATTCTTCATAAAAATGGTTCTTCAGACTCTGTCTGGGCATTTTTAAACCCCTTAAATTTCACCTCCGAGGCGATCCTTCCGTCGATACGCTGCGCTACGCAGGACAGTCGGAAAGGCAGGGGCTGTGCCCTATTTTAAAAAAAAGGGGCGGCACCCCTCAGCCAAACGAACGATTTTTTATGGCGCTAAAGAAAATCAGTCATTTGCAAATTTTCTCTAAATCCATAAAAGACGTTCGTTTGGCTTAGGGGTGCAGCCCGTTTTTTTAAAAATAGGGCACAGCCCCTGCCTTTCCGACTGTCCTGCGTAGCGAAGCGTGCTTTTCCGACTGTCCGTCCTGAGATACGCAAACGTCGCATTAAAGAATTACTTTTTGCCGCTTTTCACAACCCGCTTCGGTTTCAGCGTGCCGCTCTTATACGGCACACGCCCCGAAGGAACCAGCGCCGAAGCAGGCTGCACATGATCGTGCTGATCGTCAAAGAAAATCTGCGCACCGAACGCCAGCAGTACTTCGCTCTTCGGTAAACCGCCCAGGAAAAACGCTTCGTCGATATCCACATTCCACGTGCGCAGTGTGTGGATGACCCGCGAATGGGCCGGGCTGTTGCGCGCGGTAACGATGGCGATGCGCACCGGGCAATCTTCTTGCGGGAAACGCTCGCGGAATTGAAGCTGAATGTGCGACAGCTTGCGTAACAATTCGGTGAACGGCCCTTCGCCCATCGGTTTGTGCCGATGCCGATGCTCATGCAAGGCAAACGCATCCAGCCCTTTTTCCTTGTAAATCAGTTCGGACTCCGGCGAGAACAGTACGGCGTCGCCATCGAATGCAATGCGGATCTGATGATCCGGCGAGACATAATCGGCCGGCGCCGCATAGAGCTGCGCCGCCGCGACGCCGCCATTGATCGCATCCTGCACATCCGAGGCATCGCGCGACAGGAACAGATCTACTTTGAATGCCTTGAGGTAAGCGGCAATCGATGCGCCGCCGGTGAAGGCGGCGCGGCTGATGTCGAGCTTGTGGGTGGCGATGGCGTTGAATGCGCGCAGGCCGGTGTCGGGCGAGTTGCGCGAAATAATGACGACCTCGACCAGATGCTGATCCGGGATCATGGTATTGAGCTGCAGCAGCGCCTTGATCAGCGGAAACGCCGTGCCGGGCAGCAGGGCTTCGTTTTCATGGGCGCGCTGATACAACGAATAAGCGCTCACGCCTTCTTCCTGATAGAGGGTGTTTTCCAGTTCGAGATCGAATAGGGCGCGCGATGAAATGCCGATGACGAGTTTGCCGCTGAGATCGTAGGCCATGTGTTTTAGGGGATGCTTTCGAAGACGCCGGCGCTGCGATTTTTCCTGACCTTATCCCAGTCGAATACCTGGCCGTTCATCGCCACATACACGCCGGGCGGCAGCACTTGCGCTACGCCGCAGGCAAAACCCAGATTGAACTGGGCGTCGGAACCATCGATGGCATAAGGGATCATCGCGCCGGTCAGTACGATGGTCTTGAGCAGATTGGCGCGGCCCAGTACTTCGCCGGTTTCGCGCATGGTGTCGGTGCCGTGCACGATGACGATCGCCCTGACATCCGGCGTCGCATGCTCGCATGAAGCCAGGACGCGGCGGCGATCGATATCCTGCATGTCGAGCGAATCGAGCAGCGGCAGTTCTTCCAGGGTTATCGGGACCGTCTATCGCGCGCGCGCGATCATCGCCGGCAGATGGCTGGCGCCGAATCGCAGGACCCCTGTGAGTTCGTCGTAATGTTTATCCAGCGTGCCGCCGGTGGCGATGATGTGCAGAGTCATGGTCTCGATCGGGAAGTCGGAAAGTCGTGATCGCAGCAGACCGCTGCGATCAATAACGGCCTGAAATCCAAGATTACAGGCCGCTAACCGTCTAGAGTATCAAAACTTGCCGCGCTGCGCTGAGGTTCTCGGTAGATTCTCTAGGTATTTTCGATGCATTTCTGCTGTTTTACCTACGCCGCCGCCAGAAAGGGTTCACTGTCGTCGCTGGCATCCGGGTGCATGGCCATGGGCATCGGCAACGCTTGATCGGGGTTGGCCAGCAGCATGAACAGACGCTCGATGTCAATGGACTGAATCAACAACTGGCCTTTGTTGGCCTTGATGACTTGTGTGATCAGCATGCTTTCGCCGCTGCTGGCGAATGGTGTATGCGTGATTTGCGAATCATGGAATTGCGGCACGGCATGCAATTCATCGACCAATAAACCGATGGTATGTTCGCCCTTCTGCAGGATCATGACCTGGCTGCTGCCGTCCGGCTGCGAGCGGGTGCCGCGCATCAGTTGGCCCAGATCGAAGACCCAGATGAAGGATTTGCTTTGTTCCGGATTCAGGCTCAGCACGCCGATCTGCTCGGGCCTTCCGCCCATCGCGGTCGGCAGTACGCTGCTGTAAGGCACGGCTTCCAGCACATGTTCGGCGCGGATTGCGAACAGGCCGCCATCGGCAAAGAACGTGGCGTATTCGCGGCCGCCGATATTGCCTGAATCGCTTTCCAGCACAAATTCGCTGCCGCTGTTTTTTGCGTGCGCCTGCGCGACTGCGCCGAAGGATTCGAAGACGACCGCAATGACTTCTTCCTGGTAGCCGTCGCTGGTCTTGAATTCGCGATAGCCGCTGGATGCGGTGCAGGCGGCGATGGCGTATTGACCGTCGTGCACGGCGATCTCGGATGCGCTCACGCCATTGCCCACGCTGAGCAGCGAGGATGAGATCGATAATTGCGAACCGATCGGAAAGCGTGGATCGGTGCCGGACAGAATACGTCCGCTGCGATCGACGAAAAATGCCGCCATTTGTTTTTTGCTGCCCAGTCCGCTGCGCAGCATATTGAGGAATTCCGGGGTCGAATCGAACACGATGCCGATGCCGCCGACGATCTGCGTTTCATCATTCAGCGCGCGGATGGCGGCGTGATAAACATAGGTTTCGCTGTTGTCGTACAACGGCGTCGGGCTGAATGGGCTGACGTAATAATCTTGCCCGTTGCGCAGCGCCAGCACGCGCGACAAGGTCTCGTCATCGATCCGGCTGCCGAGCACTTCGCGCTGCGCCACGTCGCCGGTGCTGGCCAGGATGCGGCCGCTGCGGTCATACACATAGATACGGGTATAGACGGTATACAAGCCGTTGATGTAGCTCAGAATGCCGGTAATTTTTTCGATCAGCGCCGCGTCCTGGTCCGGTTGCGCCAATGCGCTGCGCAGCTCCGGCGTCAAGGCCCACCAGCGGCAATCGTCGGAGCGTTCATATAAATTCCGGTCCAGCAGATCGACCAGCAGATTGGAGGTGAATTCGGCATCGCGCATGCTCGAAGCCAGCACGGTCTGATACAGATCGTGGATCGATTGCGCAAACAGCTCGTTGCTGCGATTGCCGGTCTCGCTGATCTGATCGAGCACGGTTTTGAGCTTGAGCATTTCACCTTGCTGGCCGGCAGTCATCACTTGCCCGTTCCAGACAATGCGCTGGATGGTTTTGGCTGCCATCATGATGTCGTACAGCGGCGGGCAGAACGATTCGGCATGCGCCAGCAAACCTTGCGCCACTTCAGGATCGAGATCGCCCAGCACATTGCTGGCGTTGCCGGAGAAGGCCACATCGACCGGCGTCATAACCTGGCCTTGCCAGCCGGCCGGTCCGGGATAGCCCTGATAGCCTTCGGAGGCAATCGTGCTGACCAGATACTGGCGTCCGCAAAACATCAGCAGTTCAGACTGCGCGCTGTTATTGACCGGCACCTGGGCGCCGACCGATATCCACATTTCGTCGGAACTGGCGATGACGCTGTTGTCGGCGTCCAGCAGCAGCATATTGGAGCGTTCGCGCACATCGCCGTGCGATGCGAAAATGCCGGCCATTTCCTGCTCGAAGTGAAAGCACAGGCACAATATGCCGATGACCGCGCCGGTGTCCGGATGGTGCATGCGGCGCGAGTAGATCAGGGCGCGTTCCTTGCCCGGCCGCAGATCGGTGGCGCGGAAGGTTTCGACATAATTGTCGGATGCCAGGGTTGCTGCGATCAGCGGGTCGGCACTATGCTCCAGCGGTGTGGACGGATCGATCTGCACCAGAACATCGCCATGCACATCGATCAGCAGAATTTCGTCGTAGACGGTATATTTGTTGCGGTATTCGCGCAGGCGCAGGCGGGCTTTGTCCTGCGCGTCGGGATGATCGTTGATGCCGGCGACGAAGCTGCAAAGTTCGCGGTCGGTGGCGAGGAAGCCGACGTCGGCGGTGCGCTCGTAGAGATTGCGTACAACGATGTCAATGACGTATTGTGCCTTGGTGCGCAGTTCGGTGAGCACATTGCTCACCTTCTCAGTGACCAGGCTGGTGACCAGTTCGCGCTCGAGCCGGCTGAAACCGGTGCGCGTGGCGGCCATGGTCGGCAAGATGGTTTTTGCTTCCGTAGGGCAATTCATCTTGGCCGATGCTTCGATGATGCGCCACATCAGATTGAGCTCCTGCAGTGACTGTTCGCAACGCGTCACATCGCGCATGAACGGTAGGAAGGTTTCGGTTTGTATCGCAGTCACTGCCATGTGGGTTCCCCTGGAAATGTTGTTACTTGGCCTACCTATTTTTCTTCGATGAAAATGTAAATATTTATTAGCATTCAAAGCAAAATGCAGGCCATGTCATTGATTTATTGCGGGAAAGTAATAATTTTGATGGATTTCCGGCAGTCGTGAAGTACACTATATTTTTGTTAAAAAAGCAACTAAATGAGGCCTATTGCTCCTGGCACTGTGATCTTTCATCGCTATCGCGGATATGGCGTGATGATCAGCGTCAATCTTTTGACGGGATGGATTGCCGCGCGTTTCGGCAGTGAAGTGCATACGCTGGATTTGAATTTATCGTCGGATGAAGTGCAGCACGCCGATGGCACGCCGATTCAGTTTCGCCGCGATCCGCCGGAGCGGATGCCGCATGCGCGATTGATGGCGATGGTGGTGCAGTTGCACCAGAGTGGTTATCAGCGTTTATATATGTACAGTTGGCCGAACGCATCGGGTTTGCATTGGCGCTGGCATTTGTTCGCCGGTTCCCGCAATTGGGTGGAGCGGCCGTGGCGCGAAGGTTGGTACGGTTCGGGCGCCGACTACAATTTCAATCCAGTCATGGGGTGGGGCGATCAGCCCGGCGCCGATGCGCCGGCACTTGCCGCGGCGTTGGGGCGAAGCGATCCGGAAGGTCTGGCGCAGGCGTATGGCCGCGACGAAGATCATACTAAATGGTTTGCCGAGGTCGCCGCAGCGTTATTGCCGAATTACGCCTTCCGGCTGGGATGGGAGCAGGGCCAGCCGATGCCGCTGCATTTGCCGGTATTTGCCGTGCGTACCGGTGTGCCGCCCTATGCCGGCCCGCCCTTGCCTTGGCCGCCGGGCTGGGCCGGCATCTGGCAAACCGGCCGGGTGGCCGATAAGAGCGCCAGGCCGCCGGCGCAATTGTCGGGGCTTAGCGCGCTTTTAAAGCCTCAGGATTGAGCACGTTTTTCGGTTGGCCTGCGGCAAAATCGAGGACGTTCTGGAAGGCTGTTTTGAAGTACAACTCATAACCATTCTGTTCGACATAACCCAAATGCGGCGTCGCTATGACGTTTTCCATCTGCAACAGCGGATCGTTCGGGTTCAGCGGTTCGGTGTCAAATACATCCAGCGCGGCGTAACCCGGGCGGCCCGATTGCAAGGCTGCCAGCAGCGCACCGGGAACGATTAATTCGGCGCGGCTGGTGTTGACAAAAATGGCGCTGGGTTTCATCCGCATCAGATCTTGCGCGGTGACAATGCCCTCGGTGTCCTCATGCAAACGCAAATGCAGCGACACCACGTCGGCCTGTTCGAAAAATTCATTGCGTGAAGCCGCAATGCGATAACCGTCCTTTTGCGCTGCGGCCTGGCTGGTTTCGCGGCCCCAGATGAGTACGTCCATGCCGAAGGCGCGCCCATAAGCGGCAATCATGCGGCCGATTTTTCCATAACTCCAGATACCCAGTGTGCGGCCTTTGAGCGCTACGCCGAGCCGGTTTTGCGCCGGATTTTGCGACACGGTTTGCCACTGGCCCTGCTGCAATTTGCTGATGTATTGCGGCAGATGGCGGGCCGCTGCCATGATCAATGCCCAGGTCAATTCGGCCGGTGCGACCGGATCGCCGAAGCCTTCGACGATGGTAATGCCATTCGCCGTTGCGGCGGCTACATCGATATGGCCGCTGACCTTGCCGGTTTGGGAAATCAGCTTCAGCGACGGCAACTTGTCGAGCAGCATTCGGTCAAACCCGGTACGTTCGCGGATCAGCACCAGTGCATCGAACGGGGCCAGCCGGACGGCCAGCTGGCCTGTGCCGCGTGCACTGTTGTTGAAGACTTTAACCTCGTGCCCATCCAGCATTGAGAAGCAGTCGAGGTGTCGTACCGCGTCCTGGTAGTCGTCGAGAATAGCGATTTTCATAGTGGCTTTGCGATTGTTCAATGGAGGGGCCGGCGGCGCAAATTGTTGCGTGATTGTTGCGGGATTATTGCGTGAAGTTGCGCCTTGATGGTCGATCATAGCGTGAAACATTGATGGGCAAACAGCGGGTAGCGCTAATTTTTTGGCCGAAGGTGTGGACCGGGTCTGGCAGTATTGCAAAGCGTCATCGTAGCAAATTGACGCAATCGGGAATGTGCTAAATACCCGACTACATTAATCGGCTACTTTGCGCTACAAAATGAGTGGGCGGGAGTACAATCGTTTTCCCAATCTTTACCTATACAGCGTTTGTATTTGTCTTTGTATTTGTCTTCGTCTTTGTTTTTTCCTGTCTTATCTGTAATCGGCATTTAGCGATTCGCAGGTCGCTTATGGTCACTTATTAAAGTCGGTTGCGCGGGTCTGTCAGATCACGGTATGCGGCACTTGTTTGCAGGCGACCGGTCGGTTTTCCCGATTAAAAAAATTTTTCTAACTATTGGAGATGTCATGAATCAAGCTGTGATGGGCGGTGTTGCCGCTTTGAACGTTCCGGATTACGTTAAACACAAAAAATTGATCGCCTGGGTGGCTGAGATCGCTGCGCTGACGCAGGCATCGGAGATTTACTGGTGCGACGGATCGCAGGCTGAATACGATCGCTTATGCGAGCAAATGGTCGCTTCCGGCACCTTGAAAAGGCTGAATCCGGCCAAACGGCCGAATAGTTTTCTGGCCCTTTCCAGCCCCGCCGATGTGGCGCGGGTGGAAGATCGCACATTCATCTGTTCAGCCAAGGAAGAAGATGCGGGACCAACCAATAACTGGACTGATCCGGCCGAAATGCGCCGCACCATGACGGGCCTGATGTCGGGCAGCATGCGTGGCCGGACGATGTATGTGGTGCCGTTTTCGATGGGGCCGCTGGGCTCGCCGATCGCACACATTGGCGTGGAACTGTCCGATTCGGCCTATGTGGCGGTCAATATGCGCATCATGACGCGCATGGGCCGCGCGGTCTACGATGTGCTCGGCAGCGACGGCGCATTCGTGCCATGCGTGCACACTGTCGGCGCACCGCTGACCCCCGGCCAGAAGGACGTGACATGGCCGTGCAATGACACCAAATACATCGTGCACTATCCGGAAACCCGCGAAATCTGGTCCTACGGTTCTGGTTACGGCGGCAACGCGCTGCTGGGCAAAAAGTGCTTTGCGTTGCGGATCGCATCGAACATGGGCCGCGCCGAAGGCTGGCTGGCCGAGCACATGCTGATTCTCGGCGTGGAATCGCCGGCAGGCAAAAAACACTATGTCGCGGCGGCGTTTCCATCGGCTTGCGGCAAAACCAACTTTGCGATGCTGATTCCGCCGAAGACATTCGACGGCTGGAAAGTCACCACCATCGGCGACGATATTGCATGGATCAAACCGGGCGCGGATGGGAAGCTATACGCGATCAATCCGGAAGCCGGCTATTTTGGCGTAGCGCCGGGCACCAACGAACAAACCAATTACAACTGCATGGCGTCGATGCGTGAAAACACCATTTTCACCAATGTCGCGCTGACCGATGACGGCGATGTCTGGTGGGAAGGCATGACCAAGCAAGCGCCGGCGCATCTGATCGATTGGCAAGGTAAGGATTGGACCCCGGAATCGGCCAAGGAAAGCGGCCGCAAGGCGGCGCATCCGAATGCCCGCTTTACGGTTGCGGCGGCCCAGAATCCGGTGCTCGATCCGGCCTGGGACGATCCTGCCGGCGTGCCGATCTCGGCCTTCATTTTTGGCGGACGCCGTTCCACCACGGTGCCGTTGGTCACCGAAGCGCGCAATTGGGTCGAAGGTGTTTATATGGCGGCGACCATGGGTTCGGAAACCACCGCAGCGGCAGTCGGCCAACAAGGCGTGGTGCGGCGCGATCCGTTTGCGATGCTGCCATTCACCGGCTATCACATGAGCGATTATTTCCAGCATTGGTTGAACATGGGCCGCAAAATCGCCGCCTCGCCAGCCGACATACCGAAGATCTATTGCGTGAACTGGTTCCGTACCGATGCCGACGGCAAATTCGTATGGCCTGGTTTCGGCGACAACATGCGCGTATTGAAATGGATACTGGAACGTATTGAAGACACCCAGGGCGTGCGTGTGGGCGGCGTTGAGCATCTGTTCGGCATTACCCCGCGCTTCGAAGACCTGAACTGGGACGGCCTGGCGTTCAATCGTGCGCAATACGACAACATCACTTCGATCGACAAGGCGGCATGGAACGAAGAAATGAAATTGCACACGGAGCTGTTCGACAAGCTCAAGCACCACTTGCCGAAGGAATTGCTGGAAGTTAAAAGCGCATTGGAAAAACGCCTGGCTTGATTAGCATTCCCTTTGCGGCATAAAAAAATCACCGGCGCCATTTTGTGGCGGCCGGTGATTTTGTATTATCGCTACCGTTATTACGGCAGTGCGAACGTGAGACTAATTAAGGCCGGGAAATTGCAAAAATCTGGGCAGTCGCATTAACGGCGGCGGCCAGCTTACCGATGTCGCGCAACTCCGCGGAGGTAACACCCAGTTTTTTCAGCTCAGCGATATGGCCGGTGACACAGCCCTTGCACTTGCCGACGATCGACGCCGACAAAGCATAAATCTCAAAATGTTTCTTCTCGACCCCGCCATGCGTCACATAAGACTGCATGCGAATGCCCGGTTGCTGCGTCTTCAGATCGGCATCGTCAGCCAGATCAAGATAGCTGTACCAGATATTAGTCATGCCCATGATGGCAGCAGCGGTTTTAGCAGCGCTGGCCTCGGGCTCACTGGTCAAGCCTTCAAAGGCTTCGACCAAATCTTTACTCCCGGCAGAAATAGCGGCGGCGATAGCAGCACCAGCGGCAACTTGACCACTCAATCCAGAACGATGCAAAGCGCCATCCAGCGTGATCCAAACGTCCTTGGCGTAAGCAGGAAGCGCATCCCGAATTTCAGCGAATTGCATAAAAGCTCTCCTAAAAACGCAAAAAAGTGTCGAGTAAGTGGTGCAGGCGGTTCAAGCTATGGGCGAGAAGCGCAGCCGTACTTTATGTACGGTGAGCATCACAGCCCGTAGATTGGGCCGCCTGCACCGCTTAATCGGCGCTTATAGTGTCTCGCCGCCTGGGGCGCGGTTACATGCACAGAGTTCGCCGGTTTGCAGAGCGTCCAGAATGCGCAGTGTTTCCTCCGGATTGCGGCCGACGTCCAGGTTGTTGACGCTGACGTGTTGAATCACGTTTTGCGGATCGATGATGAAGGTTGCGCGCAGTGCAACGCCTGCTTCATGGCGGATGCCCAGTTGATCGATCAGCGAGCCGGTGGTGTCTGCAAATTGCCAGTTGCTCAGTTTGTTCAGGTCCGCATGTTCACGGCGCCATGCCAGTTTGACGAATTCGTTGTCGCTCGAACCGCCCAGCAATACAGCGTCGCGGTCTTCGAAATCGCGGGTCAATTTGTTGTAGGCGACAATTTCGGTCGGGCAGACGAAAGTGAAATCCTTAGGATAGAAATACAGGACTTTCCATTTGCCCGGGAATGAAGTTTCAGTGATGGTTTCGAAAGCAGATACGCCGTTTTCTTCCGGGTGATTGAAGCCAGGCTTAACGCCTTCAACTTTGAAGGGAGCGAGCGATTGACCAATAGTTTTCATAATGGATAGTCCTTTCGATAGAAAAAGCAAATTATATACAAAAGATTGATAGTTTCTACTTGTATATTCCTATGGGCGCGAATATGGGTAAATACGCAGAAATATGAGCACAGCTACGAACACACGGACATACGTACCATTCGCTGATTCACCGCATGCGATGGATTCAAAAGAATATCAGAGTTGTGTGAAGGGTGTGAGCCTCCTCTGATTGTTCAATGTGGTATTGAGTATCGGGTATCGGGTAGTGGGTATTGTGTATTGCGAAAAAAGAAGGGCGGACCCGGCCAAGCCGGGTCCGCCCTTCAATCGACATTAGCGATGAGGCGTTTTACTTGAGCATCAAACGCAGCGAGTCCCATGCGCGGCCGAAGACGCTGGCCTGATTGATCTGTTCCAGCGCGACCACCGGCAATTCGGAGATGGTGGCGCCGTCGAACGTGATTTTCAGCGTACCGACTTTGCTGTTTTGCGCAATCGGTGCAATCAAGGGATCGTTACGCGTCAACACCGGCTTGATCTTGGCGGCGCTGCCTCTTGGGACCGTGACATAGACATCGTGATTGAAGCCGACCTTGACCTTGCCTTGCGAACCCTTCCAGACATCGGAGTTGTCGATCGCCTGGCCCTTCGTATAGAGTTTGACCGCATCGAAATTCTGAAAGCCCCAGTTCAGCAGTTTCTGGTTTTCCTGCGTGCGGACCTGATCCGAAGTGGTGCCGATAACAATGGCAATCAAACGGCGCTCGCCGCCGGGAATCGGGCGTTTGGCCGATGTGATGAGGGAAAAACCGGCGCTGGAAGTATGGCCGGTTTTCATGCCGTCCACAGTTGGGTCCAGCCACAGCAGGCGGTTGCGGTTCGGTTGGGTGATATTGTTATATGTAAATTTCTTGACTGAATAATATGTCTTGTAAAAGTCAGGGAAATCCGTGATCAGGCGATAGCACAATTCGGATAAATCGCGTGCCGACGAATAGTTTTCGGAGCTCGGCAAGCCATGCGCATTACTGTAGCTGGTCGCCTTCATTCCCAGCCGTTCGGCTTCGCGATTCATCAGAACCACAAACGCATCTTCGGTACCGGCGACCGCTTCAGCCAGCGCAACCGCTGCGTCATTGCCGGAATCGGTAATCAAACCGTACAGAAGATTGTTGATGGTGACCGGCTTGTTCGGTTCAATGAACATTTTGGAACTGCTTGGATCGACTTTCCAGGCGTTGACAGAAACGTTGACCGACTGATTCACGTCGAGTTTTTTATCGCGAATTGCTTCGAACGTCAGATAGGCCGTCATCAGTTTGACCAGCGACGCCGGTTCGATGCGCAAGTCGGCATCTTGTGCCGCAATGATCTGATCGCTGTTGGCATCCAGCAGTACCCAGGATTTGGCCGCCACCGACGGTGGCGGCAACATTTGCGCCATTGCTGCGGATAGGGAAAAGACAGCTGCGGCGATACCGGCGATGAATTGTTTGATCATTTGAACACTAAAGGTTAGCAAGTTGGGGCAAATTGGCCCGGCGATTATAAACCGTGCAGGGGCTGTGTCGCAGCCTGGATTGGCGGCTGGCCGAAAGGAAGCGTAACGCAATGTAACTTTACGCGAGCCTGCGGTCAGCTGGTAGAACTTATTCGCAATTTTGCCTATTTGATGATGAAATGCGTTCCAGCCCGCTGGCCGCTTGCGTGATCTATTTCAGCGGTGCCACATCTGGGTTACCAGATTTTTAATGTGATGCAGTTTGCGATGGAAGAAGTGATCGGCGCCCGGAATCACCATGATCGGGATATCCAGCGGTTTGGCCCAGTCGAAGACGGCTTGCAACGGAATCGTATCATCGACTTCGCCGTGGATCAGGATGGTATTGGCGGGTACATCCGGCATCGGCCATTTGCCGGCGGCCGCGCCCACCAGCACCAGCCGTTCTGCCGGCGTTTGCCGGGCCATCAAACGTTGCTGTAATTGCGCTTGCACAAAGGTGCCGAAGGAGAAGCCGGCCAGCGTCAGCGGAAGATCCGGATAGCGGTTCTGCATATGCGCCAGCAGCAGAGCCATGTCATCGGTTTCGCCTTTGCCTTCATCATAGACACCGGCCGACATGCCGACGCCGCGGAAATTCAGCCGGGCCGCGACATAACCCAGCGCCAGCATGCTGCGCGCCAGCGTTTGCGTGACCTTGTTATCCATGGTGCCGCCGAACAGCGGATGCGGATGGGCGACCAGCGCCAGGCCGCGCGGCGCAGGAAATTTATCGGCGTCGGGCAGATCCAGTGCGCATTCCATTACGCCGGCGGCGCCGGTGAGGGTGAAGCGTTCGGTATGAGGTGTCATGAGGTGTGAATATCCGGCTAGTGTGCTGTCCCACAAATAACATGAATAAATGAATTGTCCATTTGGCAGTCAGGCAAGGCGGGAGGAGGCGTCATAGCGAGCTATGGCAACGACGAGCAACGCGGCATGGCTGCCAAATGGGCAATTCATATTCATGTTATTTGTGGGACAGCGCACTTGATGTTGATGATTAAATTTTAAGCCGCTCGACAATCTTGCCGCCGACGATATGCGTATCGATTATTTCATCGATGTCTGCGTTGTCGACGTAGGTATACCAGACGCCTTGCGGATAGATCGCGATCACCGGCCCTTCTTCGCAGCGCTCCATACAGCCGGCCTGATTAATCCGGACCTGGCCGGGATTATTCAGATTGAGATCTTTGATGCGCTGTTTGGCATGCTTTTGCGCCGCTTGCGCGCCTTTGTCCGCGCAGCATTCCCGGGTGCCGGGTTCGCGCTGGTTCAGGCAAAAGAAGACATGATGCTGATAGAAAGGTTGATCGTTCATGATAGGGGGCGTTGGTTGGCGGGGGCGTTCGAATGATATGTTTGAACCATGCGTTTGAACTATGCGTTTGAATCATACTAAACTTTCTTGCGGCGCACCGGATAGCACAAAAACCATAGGGCAAAAAACGGCCACAGCACCGACAGGAATTGCGCGGCGCCGTTGAAATTGAGGAATTTACCTTGTACCCAGGTTTGCAGCGTCGAGATGAAATAGGGGTTCGGTGGCAACAGGTTAATGATGAATAGTCCGGCGATCAGCACATAAGAAGCGATGTGGCGCTGGATGCCATTCGACAAAAAAGCCAGCGGTATCAGCAATGCGCCGCCAATCAGCAGGCCGCTGAGCGTGGCCGGCGTCAGCGAGACGAAGGCGTTTTCCGGCGCAAAAAACAGCGCGCTGGCAATGAGCTTGACCAGCATGGCGCTCGCCACCAGTAGCAGCACCAGCAGCAGGCGCGGCGCGCTCTTGCGCAATATCACCAGCAGCGTCAATACGCCGCCGATCAGGCCGCAGGCGGTCAGCACGACTTCGGATAGCCGATATTGCTCGCTGCTCAAGGCAGCGTCGTTGAGCAGCCAGGTGGCCAGATCGATCGGCTCGCTCAGCATGCTGGATAACCAGCCGGATAGCGCGTCGAACAATTGGCCCAGCCCGAAAAAATGACTGACCGGATAAATTTGCGCCAGCGGCCATAGTCCCACCACGACCAGTCCACGCCCGGCGCTGTCGTTCATCCAGCGCCGGCGCAGATCGAGCAGGCGGCTACTTTCTAGCAGCCGATAGCCCCAGCCGGCCCCTGCCAGCGCGCCCAGCAGCGCACCGGCGGCATTGGTGGCGAGATCGAGATTGGAGGCGACGCGGGTCGGCAGATAGGTCTGTACAGCTTCCATCGTGCCGGCCATCAGCAGCGTGACCATCAAGACAATCAAGACTGCCGCCACCCCTTTAATCCTGGGATGCAGCGCCAGCACCAGCAGCAGACCGAACGGCGCATAGCCGGCGACATTGGTGGCGATATCGAACGCGGTCCAGTAATACGGCAGCGGTGCGGTTAGATACGCCAGCGGATGGATGCCCAGATCGCGCCAACCGGAAAATGGATACCAACTGGCATAGACAATCAGACAGGTGTAGGCCAACAGCGCGACGCGCACAAATGGCGAGGCCGTCATGGCAGGCGCGGTGGAAGGTTCGATGGCTTGCATTCTGGCAGTCCTGATCATTTTTCTAGCCGAGGGTAACCGATTTCAACAACCCACGCATCCCCGTTACAATGTTGCGCATGACTTCATCCCCTTCATTGCTTTGTTCCAATTTGGATGCGGCGCGTATTGCCGCGCTGCGCCTCGGGTCGGCTGCTGCCGTCGATATTCTGACCGTGGCGTCGACCGGTTCCACCAATGCCGATCTGCTGGCCGCGGTGCATGAAAACCCGCTGCATATGCGGCCGACGCTGCTGGCGGCGCAAATGCAGACCGCAGGGCGCGGCCGTGCCGGCCGTGTCTGGCATTCGGCGCCGGATGCGGCGCTGACCTTTTCCCTGGCCTGGAAATTCCAATGCCCATTGCAGCGTCTGGCGGGCTTGCCGCTGGCAGTCGGGGTGACGCTGGCCGAAGCATTGACGGCGCTGGGTCAAACGGTACAACTGAAATGGCCTAACGATCTGTTGCAGGACGGCGCCAAATTGGGTGGGATTCTGATTGAAACCGTCAGCGGCAAGCAAGCGGAGCTGCAAGCCGCCGACGGCGCCAAAGATATAAACAGTACAACGTGGGCCGTAATCGGCATCGGCTTGAATCTGGCATTGCCCGCAGAACTGCGCAGCCAGTTCAACAGCGCCAACGCGACGGCATTGTTGGCGATCGAACGGGAACAATTATTGGCGGCGCTGCTGAATAAGCTGGCCACCGCGTTGCAGGCATTCGAGCGGGATGGATTTGCTGCATTCGCGGCGCGCTGGAATGCCTATCACGCCTACGAGGATCAGGCAGTCAACATTCTGGACCGGGATCAGGTATTGCAGCAAGGCGTTGCACGCGGCGTCGACGCTACGGGGCGCTTGCTGCTCGATACGGAGGACGGTCGGATTACCGTCATGGCGGGCGATGTGTCGCTGCGCTTACAGGCTTAAGGCGGGTGGATATGCTGCTATTAATCGACGCCGGCAATACCCGTATCAAGTGGGCGATGGCGGCCGACGATGCCGTCGTCGCGCCAAACCGGATGAGCGCCGCCTGGTTGCATTCCGGGGCGGTAGCGCGTGCAGATTGGATGCAATTGCGCGATATCTGGCGGCTTGCTGTCGACGGCGCCGCCGATGCGACGTTACGGCGGGTACTGATTTCCAATGTGGCGGGCGCGGCTTTGCGGGATCAGTTGCAGACCTTGCTGACGCAGCTAAGTGAGCTGCTAAATGAGCAACTAAATGCGCAATTGAATGCGCCGAGCAATGCCCCCGCGCCGCAAATCGAATGGCTGGTATCGCAGGCGGCGTTAGGCGGCATACAGAACAAATATTTGCAACCGGCGCAATTGGGTTGCGACCGGTTTGCAGCGGCGATCGCCGCGCACGCCTTGTTTCCCGATCAGGCGCTGCTGGTGGCGACTTGCGGAACGGCGACGACGATCGATGCAATCACGCCGGATGGCTCGTTTATCGGCGGGATGATATTGCCCGGTCTGGGCCTGATGGCGACTTCACTGGCGCTCAATACGGCGCAATTGCCGCAGATAGCGGCCATCGATGCGGCCGCGGCCTTGTTTGCCGATAACACCGAACAGGCGATTATCTCCGGTTGTATTGCGGCGCAGACTGGCGCGATCGAACATGCGGTGCGCCTGCATAGAAAGCAGTATGCCGACGTCCGTTGCATTCTGACCGGCGGCGCCGGCGTTTATCTGACTTCCCATCTGGCCGAACCGCATGAAAGGCTGGATAATCTGGTGCTTATCGGCTTGCATGTGCTGGCCATGACCTAACCTCCGACTTTTCATCGTTCATGCTGAAAGTTTTCTTCTGGCTATTGGTGGCGATTAACGGCGCGTTGTTTGCGCTGGGTCAAGGCCTGCTGGAAAAACACTCGGTGCAGCGTAACGAGCCGCAACGGTTGGCGCAGCAACTTCATCCGGAACAATTGGTGTTGTCGCCGACTGCCGCGGCCCCAGCCAAACCGGCTGCACCGGCTGCGAATGCGGTGGTCATTGCGCAGCCGGCAGCGCCGACGCCGACGGTAACGCTCGTTCCCTCTGCTGCATTATCTGCGTTGGCGGCAATAACGCCGATGCCAACGCCCGTTCCCGCTTCCGCTGCTGCCTTATCTGTGTTGGCGGCAACAACGCCAAGGCCAATACCCGTTTCGACGCCGGCAGCCGCAGTCGCGCCCGTACCTGCCGCCAAGCCGTCCCCGACGCCCGCTCCCACCGCAGCATCGGACGCACACTTACTGGCTTGCGTTGAAATCGGTAATTTCGATCCGGCCGAAGCGAAGTCGTTTCGCCTCCGGCTGGCGGCTGCCAAACTGAGCGCGCAGCCGACGCAACGTCCTGTGCAGGAAGTCGCCAGTTACATGGTGTTTATCGCTGCCGAAGACGGCCGCGATGGCGCCGATCGCAGGGCGGCCGAATTGCACCGTCTGGGTTTAAACGATTTTTACATCCTGCCGGATTCTTCGCCGCGGCGTAATGCCATCTCGCTCGGGCTGTTCAAGACCGAAGCGGCGGCCAAAACCTATGTCGGGCAGCTCATTGCCAAGGGCGTGCGCAGCGCAAACATCACCGAACGCACCGCCAGCAGCAATAAAGTCGCCTTCCGCCTGCGCGATCTCAACGCGGCCGATCAAGCCGGTTTTGCTGCGCTGCTATCGGCATTTCCCAATCAATCGCGGCGCGACTGCAACGGTTGAGCCCCAGGGAAGTAACGGAATCATACAAGCCGTTCAGCCAGCCAAGCTTTCGATGTAAAATCGCGCACATCCCAACCTTCTTACTCCTCTTTCCACAGGACCTGTGACATGACAGATTTGACCGACCTTGCCCACGTTGCGCCGCAGATTAAAGCGGAGATTCTGGCAGAGGCGCTGCCGTATATCCGTAAATTCCACGGCAAGACCATCGTGGTCAAATACGGCGGCAATGCGATGACGGAAGAACATCTGAAACACGGTTTTGCACGCGATGTGATTTTGCTCAAACTGGTAGGCATGAATCCGGTGGTGGTGCACGGCGGCGGTCCGCAGATCGACAATGCACTCAAAAAAATCGGCAAGCAGGGTACCTTCGTGCAGGGCATGCGGATTACCGACGAAGAAACCATGGAAGTGGTGGAATGGGTGCTGGGCGGCGAAGTGCAGCAGGATATCGTGATGCTGATCAATCACTACGGCGGCCAGGCGGTGGGCTTGACCGGCAAGGATGGCGGTTTGATCCGCGCTCGTAAAATGCTCATGCCGGACCGCGAGCATCCGGGCGAGTTTCTGGACATCGGCTTTGTCGGCGAAATCGAAGCCATCAATCCGGCGGTCGTCAAAGCGCTGCAGGACGATGCATTTATTCCGATTATTTCACCGATCGGTTTCGGCGGCGACGGTCAGGCGTACAACATCAATGCGGACGTGGTTGCGGGCAAGATCGCAGAAATCCTGCATGCGGAAAAATTGATCATGATGACCAATATTGCCGGCGTGCAGGACAAGCAAGGCAACTTGCTGACCGATTTGTCGGCGCGCGAGATCGACGATATGTTTGCCGACGGTACGATCTCGGGCGGCATGCTGCCGAAAATTTCATCGGCGCTGGAAGCGGCCAAATCGGGCGTCAATACGGTGCACATCATTGATGGCCGGATCGAACATTCTTTGTTGCTCGAAGTATTAACCGAACAGGCATTCGGCACCATGATTCGTTCCCATTAACACAACGTGGCAAACGCAACGCCGCTCTGGCTATTCGATCTCGATAACACGCTGCATAACGCTTCGCACGCCATTTTTCCGGCAATCAATCTGAATATGAACAGCTATATCGGGGAGATCCTGGCGCGCGCCGGCCTGGCCAGCGATACTGCGGCGGTCAATGCCTTGCGCCAGCAATATTGGCAGCGCTATGGGGCCACGCTGGCCGGCATGGTGCGTCATCATGCAGTGCGTCCGGAAGATTTTTTGCGGGAAGCGCATCGCTTCGACAATCTGGCGCAGATGTTTCGCGCCGAACTCGGTCTGGTGCATCTGCTCAAGCGTTTGCCCGGCCGCAAAATCCTGCTGACCAATGCGCCGCAGGCGTATGCCAAAAGCGTGCTGCGCCATCTCGGCCTGCATCGGCATTTCGCCAGGCACATCTCGATCGAATCCATGCAAGTGCATGGCCAGTTGCGTCCCAAGCCTTCGCGGCAATTTTTGCGCAAATTACTGGCGACCCAGCGGATTGCGGCGCGGCGTTGCATTCTGGTGGAGGATACGGTCGAAAATCTGAGAGCCGCCAAGCAGCTCGGCATGCGCACGGCCTGGATGACCGGTTATTTGCGC
>JAQGNR010000223.1 GCA_028291765.1 Herbaspirillum sp. | reverse complement strand
GCACCGCTCAGTTCAGTTACCGCTTACGTGCGTAACGACATTGTAAAAATTCGAATTATTTGAGAATACCAGAATTAAATGAGGATTTTCAAATGGGTATTTCAATTGTAAGCGATCCACGAACCTCAGCCTGCCTATTTTGGGCGCGGCAACGGAACGAATGCGATACAGTTGACGAAATTAGCGGCGGCGAGCATGACGTACTTGTCAGATTCCTCGGGAGTTACGCGTTTTGACCAGTTGGCAGATTCCGTAAATACGTACGCGAGCAATTCCTTCTCGGGGTGACTTTCAACATATTGTTGCATTGCGCGCTCCTGCAGATCGGCAGTCAAATCTTCGCTGAATTTGACTGTCGCTGTGTACCGTGCCAGTTGGCGGTCTTGCTCGTCTTCGGATATCACCGGCCAATTCAATCCGGACTCTTTCATAGCTTGGAAGCAGATGAAGAGCATTTCAAGCAGGAATTCCATTTTTTCGTACGACACGCCCAACTGGCGCTGAACCAGGAATGAGCCGAACATATTGGGCTGCACGCGATGCAATTCGTCTACGAGTTGCTCTTTCTGCGCCCGTGTCATCGCTTGCACTTTGATGATTGCGTTGACAACTGCTTGCTGCGATATCCTCATGCCGCTGAATTTTCCTGAGAATTGGAAATATTCCATGGCAATAGCGCTTCGACCTGGGCGACAGTTGTGGCCGCCGGCAAGTCGCGCATGACTCGACGTAACCACACATACGGTTCTTGCCCGTTTGCCTTGGCGGTTTGCAGCAACGAATAGATCACGGCACTGGCATGCGCGCCGGCCGGCGTGTCTGCAAAAAGCCAGCCTTTTCTGCCGACCACGAAGGGGCGGATTTTATTTTCGCATTTATTATTATCTATGGGCAAATCGCCACGTTCCGTATATCGCGCCAATCGATCCCAGTATTCGTGCAGGTACGACATGGCTTTCCCCAATGCGCTTTTGGGAGTAACTGCCGGCATATTTCTTTCCAGCCACACACGCAGAGTCGCCAGCACCGGCAGGCTATGCTGCTGGCGCGCGAGCCAGCGCACCTCGTCGCTGGCATCCTTGTGCCGACGCTCGATGCCGTACAGTTGCCCGATCATTTCAATGGCTTCGTCGGCACGCCCCCGCTTGCCTTTGGGTTGCACCCTAGCTGCCTCGACAAAGCGTCTTCTCGCGTGCGCCCAGCAACACAGACGTTCGATACCTTCTATCCGGGCCAACGCGTTATAGCCATCGTAGCCGTCAGTCATCAGATAACCGCGCCATCCCTGCAGCAGACGTACCGGGACTTCACCGCTGCGACTCGGGTCGTAGTCGTAAAGAATCACCTCTTTCCCGGGCGGGCCACCAGTCTGGACCCACATATAACTATTCGAGGTCGGTGCCTTGCACTTTTCCTTGAGCACCTGCATCACCGTTTCGTCCATGTGAATGAGCGTACCGTCGGTTAGCGTATCGCGCAACAGGTTGTGCAACGGCTGTAGCAGATCGGCGGCGCCGATCACCCAGCGCGCCAAGGTCTGACGCGGCACCGTCGCCCCGTGACGATCGAGCACGTACTCGAACCGGGCCAGAGGCAGGCCGTCAATGTACTTGATTACGAGGAGCATCGCCAGGAAGTCGGCGCTGGCGTTGCTCTTCGGAAGCGGTTGTGGCGGCAGGGCGGCGATGATCGGTGTGCGGGCGCTGCTTGAACATCCGTAACGCTTGCGAATATGGCGCAATACCCGTATTTGCATCGGGACGATGTCATATTGCTCGCTGACATCCTCGCCGATCTCGACCATCGGTGTTCCGCAAGGGCAGGTACGCTGTTCTTCGGGTACGTCATGCACCACGTCAACCCGCGGCAGTTCGACCGGCAGTGGGCGTCGCTTGCCGCGCGGCTTCTTGGACGATTTCGATTCGCCGCCTTCCTCCGAAGGCGCTTTCTCCGGCGGTACCGGCGCGATGTCTTGTTCTTCGGTCACAGATTGCGCCAACGCTTCGGCTTCATCGAATAACCGGGCTTGATCCAGCATCTGCTCGGAGCTGACGCCGAACTGCCGATGGCGTGCCAGCACCAGTTGCTCGATCATGCGTTGAATGTATTCTTGCGCTTCGCGCTGAGCGGTGGCAGTCGCTGCGGCAGTCGCCATCGCTACCGCTGTGGCGGCCGCTATCTTGACGGCATCGACATGAGCAGCTTGCTGCTGCACCAATGCCTTGAGTGCGTCGATATCATTGGGAAGAATGGCCGGAAGTGCGAACTCCGGAAGGACGATTTCCGGAGTTGGGATCGGCGAATTCTGGGCGGCTAAATGCATGCCGCATTTTACCAAATCTCCCTATGAAACGGAATCAAAATGCAATGTCTTATGCGGCTTGTTCCGCCACAAATCGAAACCTTCAATCAGCCATTCGAATTCCTGCAGGCTGATCGTTTGTGTCGCCACATCGCCGTCCTTTGGCCACGCGAATTTCTCCGATTCTAAGCGCTTATACCAAAGACAAAATCCATTGCGGTGCCAATATAATCCCTTGATCTTGGTGCGCTGCCGATTGGTAAAAACATACAGGGCGCTGCCGAACGGATTCAATTTCAACTCCTGCTCGACTAGCGCGCTCAAGCCATTGATCGATTTCCTGAAATCGACCGGCTCAACGCAAAGATACACCTGCGCGATCTGGCAGCCCGGGTGCATCAATGTACTCCTTGCGCGGCACGGCCAAGGGCAACTAACCACTCCGGTGTCGGGAGCGTCGACATTTCCATGCGGATGTCGGAACCAAGCACCAAGGTGCAGACGGGGCCGCGCTGCGCGCGCTCGGGCGTCTCCACGCGTACTGCGACAAATGTCTTCGGCTCGCTTGCAGTGATACGCGGCGCCGGAGCCGTCGTCGCTTTCAGCTTGCGCTGCCAGTAGTACAACCGTTTTACCGAAATTCCATGCCGCTGGGCATATTCGGTCTTTGAAACCGCTTCTCGCTTGATCGCATCTAGATGCGCTGACCAAAACGCAAACCCTTTCGCCTTCCCCGTCATCTTCGCCTCATTCTAAATTTAGACCACGAAATGATGCGGCAATGCGGCCGTCTCGTATAGGCTGTAGATAATGGATCGCTTACTGGCTTTAAGCACTCGTCATAATCATCAATGCGGGTGTTGATCAGATGGCATATGCCGCTTGCTGCAATTGTCGTTACCCTATGGAGCTTCTTGCTTCCCTGCATTTGATGGTCCTGGTATCGAAACGCGACAAGCGAGATAATGAAAAAAAATTAATATGGCCAATCGTACATGCTTTTGTTGATACACGAATTCAGGAACGAAAAACCTGGATTACTTTTGTTATGGCGATTTTCCGTCGAATAG
>JAQGNR010000207.1 GCA_028291765.1 Herbaspirillum sp. | reverse complement strand
GGCGATACCGTGGTTCAGCGCGGTGCCAGCCATGCGTGGAGCAATCGTTCAGATTTAAACTGCGTGATTGCGATCTCATCGCACGATGCTGAAATTTAGTGTTTGGTAAATCGAGAATCCGTCAACGAAACGCAATACAACGCAAACGGACATTAAATGCAAACTTCAAGCGGTCATCATGATCGGAAATATGATGACCGCTTCTTCCGAAGTGCCACTCGCTCACGCTTCGATCCTGATTAAATGAGCCGGGCGAGCGCTTCATTCAAGCATCTTTTTATCCCGCAAAAATTCCCCTATCTTCACCGCCGGTACCCCCGGACTAAACAAGTACCCCTGAATCTCGTCACAGTTAAGCACCCGCAACAGTTTTGCCTGCTCATCCGTCTCCACGCCTTCCGCGACAACTCGCAAATTCAGGATATGCGCCAGGGAGATGATGACAGAGGCGATGCTCCGATCATCGGCATTGCTGGTCATGTTAACAATAAATGCCCGGTCAATTTTTAATGCATTCAGTGGCAGTTTAGAGATATAGCTGAGCGAAGAGTAACCGGTGCCAAAATCGTCAATCACCACCTCGACACCCATCTCCCGGATCGCATGAAGCTTACGGATGTTGGCCTCGATGTCCTGCATGATCATGCTCTCGGTAATCTCAATTTCCAAACCGCCGGGGCCAACGCCTGAGCTGCTCAGAACGCGCTCTATCGTACTGACGAAATCCTTTCTCTGCAGTTGAATCTGCGAGACATTGACGGCAACCCGAGGAGGCGCCAAGCCTTTGCCCTGCCATGCGCGGTAATCCGACATCGCCTGCGCCAAAGCCCAGGCGCCAGCCTCGATAATCATCCCGGTTTCTTCCAGGATGGGGATGAACTTCACCGGCGGCACGAAGCCATCGTCAGGATCATGCCAACGCATCAGCGCTTCCAACCCCACGATCTGCTTGCTCTTGAGATCGATTTTTGGCTGGTAATGCAGTACCAACTTCTTCTGCTCCAGTGCCCGACGCAGCTTGTTCTCCAGTGTCAATTTCTCAGCAACACGGGCATTGAACTCGACGGTATAGAACAAATACTTGTCGCCGGATAGCTTGGCTTTTTTCAAAGCGGCTTCGGCATTGCGGAAAAGCGTATCGGAATCTTTCCCATCGTCAGGGAAAATGGCGATGCCCGCTCTGACCGATATGCGCAGTTCCTGGCCTTCCAGCTTGAATGGCTTGCTCAGGGCCGACATAACCTGATTCTCAAGGATACGCACTACGTCTGCTTCCTCCCTGATATTGAACAAAAACATGGCAAAGCAATCAGCGCTGATACGCGCCAGGTGATCCACGCCTACCCCCGTATCCGTCAGACGTTCAGCTACCTGCTTGAGCAATACTTCGCCAGCGCGTCGCCCAAACGTCTCATTGATGTCCCTAAAGCGCTCCAGATCGATTGCCAGCACTGCGATCGCTTCACCGCTTTGAGCATCATGCATGTGCTGACCGAGACGGTCGTAAAACAACGCGCGATTAGCCAAGCCGGTGATCACATCATAGTAGGCAAGATAATTAAGCTTCGCCTCCTTTTTGAGATTATCGATGGCGAATGAAATATCACCCGCTATCTCGTTGAGCAGCCGCATCTCTTCATCATCGAACACACCCGGCTGCGGCGCATAGAGTACGAACACGCCGACCGGCTTGCTCTCCAGAATGAGCGGCAGCACTACCGCTGAACGATAGCCCCGGTTCCATGCCTCGTTACGCGTGGCTGCCATGCGCTCATCGGTATCGATGTCATTGCAGATTACTGGCTTCGCATCAACCAGCGCCTGGGAAACCAGCAGGCAATTCCCGTCGCTATCCTTGTGTGAGCTTAAATTTATTTTTGCCAGGTAACCGTCGTCGCGGCCGGCCTGGGCGACCGGTGTCACGTGCTTGCCGTCTGCATCCAACTTTCCTATCCACGCACAAATAAACCCGCCATGCTCGACCGCGATGCGACAGGCTTCGCTGAACAGTTCCGCCTCCTCGCGGACACGCACAATGGTGGTGTTGATGCCGCTAAGCACGCTGTATATCTGGTTGAGGCGGGCGATCCTGGCTTCGTCCGCCTTGCGATCAGCGATGTCATGCCCGATGGTGGAAAAATACGCCAGCGATCCATCCGGCCCTTTGTGCGCTATGACCACTTGAAGCACAGGTATCTCTTGGCCATCTTGCCCGAGGATTGCCGCTTCCCCACTCCAGGATCCGTGCATGAGTGCATGCGGGACGCCTTCTTCCTGCATCAGCTCTTCCACCCATTTTGGATAGTTCTCGCGAACGTGATCCGGCAACCAGCTGCTGCTTTCCGAATAACCACACATCCTTCGCCCCGCACGATTGATATACAACGGACGACCATCCGCGGTGGCGGTGCCAACGAAATCCGGTGTTGCCTCAAGAATCGCCACCAGTCTCGCCTGTTCTTCCTGAATGCGTTTGCGCTCGCCGATTTCCGCCGTCAACGCAGCGGTCCGTTGCTCGACCAACTGTTCGAGATGTTCGTGCAAACTGGCGCGTTCCAGCGCCACCGCCACCTGATTGCCGATGCCGTACAACACTTTCAACTCGGCCTCGTTGAACAGACCCTGCTCCGCGCCAACCAGACTCATAATTCCCATGTTCCGGTCGCCAATCCACAGCGGCACACTGGCGTGATAACGCAAGCCGTGCGTGCCGTCATTTGTCTCGGTGAGCCGATCACATTCGAGGATATTGGCCGCCGACTCATTGCCGGAGAAAAACCGCTTACCGCAGGTGCAGTCACCGTCCAGTGCACCCGACGCCATCAGCGCCGGCGGCAAGTTGCGCGTAGCGACGGTTCGCAAACCGGACTCGCCTTCCCGCATCGAGATCCAGCCGCCCTGTATTCCCGGCATCTCCAGGACACGTTCCAGGGCTGTTTCGGCCACCTCGCGTTCGGTAATCGCATGATTGAGACCGGCCGCGATGTAGTACAGCCCATTCAGAATCTGGTTGGAATATGCCAGTTCCGTCTCGCGCAGCTTGAGCTCACTGTTGATATGAACTGCTTCTTCGTAAGTTGAAATCAACAAATCCAGGATTTGTTGCCGCTCCGAGTTAATAAAGTATTTTTGGCCGCCGAGATTGATTTGCATACCCACTTGCATCTTGCGATCCTTGCGCAACTCAAGGTTCATCAACAAGCAGGTAATGCGCGACAACAGATAGCGCTCGTCATAGGGCTTGCGAATGAAATTGTCGGCGCCGCACTCCAGTCCGAGAATCACGTCATGCGAATCGGAAAGTGTGGTGACCAGGATGACCGGCGTATCCTTCAATTTTTCGTCGGACTTGATCGCCTTGCACAGTTCATAACCATTCATTTCCGGCATCACGATGTCGCTGATGATCAGCGCCGGCCTTTGCGCCTGGGCCGCAAGCAAAGCCAGTTTGCCATTGGTCGCAATGGTCGCCCGGTAACCGTTCTTCTCAAGCAGGTAACTGAGTTGTTCGGCTTGGGTACGGCTATCCTCCGCGATGAGTATGTCGAAGTTGTTGTTGCTCATCTGGGGTTTCATCGCTGACTCTCCTTATTGCTTTTGTTGGCAGCCAAACCAATCAACACTGCGGCAATTTTTTCCGGCGCGAGAACATACGTCGCCGCATTGAGTTTAATTGCCTCGCCGGGCATGCCGTGGACGACGGA
The DNA here is from genome assembly GCA_028291765.1 of Herbaspirillum sp. GTDB lineage: Bacteria > Pseudomonadota > Gammaproteobacteria > Burkholderiales > Burkholderiaceae_D > Herbaspirillum. Next base: position 16,389 of record JAQGNR010000207.1, on the reverse strand, counting down.
ACTTTCCTTGTCCTGGGCAATCGTCACGGCCCCTTTCGCTTTCAACACCCGCAGTTCCTCTGCGCCATCGCGCCCCATGCCGGTGAGCAGCACCGCAGCCGCTTCGCCACCGTATACGGCGGCAAGCGAGCGGAACAAATAGGACACCGAAGGACGCAGCCCGTTCTCCTGCTCATCCTTGGCGAGGACGATTTTTCCACCGTGTTCCACCTTCATCTGGAACTCATCCGGCGCCACATAGACATGGCCGGGCACCATGTATTCACCGTGCGCGGCGACATGCATCGGCAGGCTGGATGACTGCGCCAGCCACTCGACGAACGACATAACGAAACCGGACGCTATATGCTGGACGATCAGCACCGGCAACGGAAAATCCTTGGGCAGCAGCGCCAGAATTGTTTGCAATACAGGCGGCCCGCCAGTCGAAGCGCCCATCGCAATCACTTTGATCTGCGCCGGCTTACCCCCCGGCTTATCTATCACCGCCACCGGGGTCGGTACTATGGCCGAGCGGTAGCGTGCTTGCGGCCAGCGCCGCACCACTTTCACTTCCGACATCAATATCACCGTTTGCACCAATTCCCTCACGCTGGCTTCATGATCCGGGTCCCCGATACCGGCCGGACGTATCATTACCGCCAGCGCGCCGGCCTCCATGGCGCGAAACGTCTTGGTGTTCTCATGCGGATCGCTGCTGGCGCTTACAATCACGATCGGCGTCGGCAGCGTTTCCATGATGAGGCGCGTGGCTTCGATCCCATCCATTTTCGGCATATGAATGTCCATCGTTATCACATCCGGCCGATAGTGCTTCACTGCTTCAATCGCTTCCTCCCCATTGCTCGCACTGCCGACCACCCGGATGCCGGGATCAGCATTAAGAATGTAAATAAGAAACTCGCGCACCACGGATGAATCTTCAACCACCAGAACATTGATCATTCCATCACCTGATTCTTGTTATATCAACCGCTGGATGACTTCCAGAAGGTTGCTCTGATCGAAACTGCTTTTGACAATATAGGCGTTGGCGCCGACGTCGATGCCGCGCTCGCGGTGTTCGCGCGAGTCCAAGGCCGTCACGAGTATCAGCGGCAATCCGGCGAGCTGTTTATCCGCCCGCACTTTAACCGCGAGATCGAAACCATCCATGCGCGGCATTTCCACGTCCGACACGATCAGGTCGAACGTGCCGCTTTTGAGTGTCGTGTAGGCATCCATGCCGTCGACCGCAGTAGTGACCCGGAAACCCGCCGATTCCAGAATGTTTTTGAGCAGCGCCCTTGATGTGATCGAGTCTTCCACGACAAGAATGGAGCGCTTTTCGGCCAGCTCGCGCGGTTCAGCCAGAATGGGCGCCGCCGCCGGCGATGCCGCCCGTTTGACTGCCGATTTCAGCAAATCGGACACATTGAGCACCGCCACGACTTGACCGGTCCCCAAAACACTCGCGCCGGCGATGTTGCGCACACGCATGAGCTGTCGCCCCAGCGTCTTGACCAGCACTTCCTGCTCCCCGAGAATCTCGTCTACCTGGAACGCAACACGCTGGTGGCCGGTGCCTAAAACAACTACCGCAACCATCGCGACCTGCGCCGCAGTGTTCGCCGTTGAATTTTGACGCGGCAGTTCCAGCACATCGCCCAGATTGACCAGCGCAACTACCTGCCCGCCGAACGAAATCGTTGTGCGGTTTTGCACCGTCCTGATCTCTTGTTGCGCCACGCGCGTCACCCGCTCGATGCTGAGCGCTGGAATGACGAAACATTGTTCCCCGACCCGCACCAGCACGCCGCGAAAGGTGGCTAGAACGAGCGGCAGCGTGATACGGAAAGTTGTCCCGCTACCGGGACGCGACTCCAGCGCCACGAAGCCGCCCAGATGCTCGACTTTTTCCCGCACGATGGCCAGTCCGAGGCCGCGCCCCGAAAGATCCGTAATGATCCGACTGGTGGAAATTCCCGACTGAAAAACCAATGCATGTGCTTCCTCCTCACTCAGCTTTTTCGCCTCTTCTGCAGACAGCAGATCAAGCTTCAGCGCCGCCGCTGTTACCTTGTCTGCGTCGATGCCCGCCCCGTCGTCGGCAAGCACTATCTCGATTTTCCCGCCGTCTTTTTGCCCAATGGAGAACGATATATTTCCGCAAGCCGGCTTGCCCTTGTTCTGTCGCATGGCCGGCTGCTCGATGCCGTGATCCACACAATTGCGCAACAGGTGCATCAACGGGTCCTTCATTTCTTCCAGCGTACGCCGGTCGATTTCTATTTCTCCGCCTTGTATCACCAGCTCCACCTGCTTGCCCTGTTCCCGGGCAAGCTCGCGCGTGAGTCGCGGAAAAATTTCGATCATCGAAGAAAACGGCAGCAGTTGCATTTCTTTCACGTCATGCAAAAGACCATCGCTCATGCCTGCCAAAATGCGCCGGTCGTTCGCGGCAAACTTGCTTAAGCGCAGCAACTGTTCCTCAATTGTTTTCATGAACAGATGCTCGGACTCCAGATACTCCAGCAACTTCGGCAGTTCTTTGGTCGGCAGTTCCGGCAATCCGGCGGCGACGCCATTGCGCCGGCCGCCCTTTTCGTTGCCTCTTTCGTTGCTCTTTTCGCTGCTCTTTTCAATACAACGCTCAATCTGCCGCAGCACAGGCAGCATGCGCGCCCGCTGTTTTTTCCAGCTTGCGAAGGAGACCAGAACCTCGCGCAACTCCTTGGCGCGCTGCACCGAGGCCAGCCGCGGCACCAGCAGCTCCTCGACCTGCCGCATCACCGCATCGAGTTTATGCGTGGAAACCCGGACCGTCCCGGATGCAATACCGGGACTGGATGCGGTGGACGATTTATGCGCGGCAACCGCTACGGTTGCTACGGCTGCTTCCATCGCCGCATCCTGCACAGGTGCTATCGACGTCTGTTGCAGCGGCGCCGAAGGCGCCGGCGGCGCTGTTGCGGATTGCGTTTCAGCAGGATCAGGATCGGTTGCAACGGTGTTGTCGCCCTTCCCCGGCAATACAGCGCCGAGCCGCTGAATCAATGTCGCGCCCGCAGGCTTTCCTGCAACGGCCGCCGCACCTGCACCTGAATCTGCACCCTCTACGGAAAGGAGCCGGTTCAAGTCGGCAATCGCTTCTTGCAGCAGGTCGAACAGCTTCGAGGAAACGGCGAGACGGTTGCCTTTCAGTGCCGCCAATACACTTTCCATGGACTGGCAAACGGCCTCGATCCCCTTGAGATTCACCGCCCGCGCCGCACCCTTTAGACTGTGCGTCTCGCGAAATACAGTCTCGACGATCTCCACATGCCGAACTTCCGCAGGATTGTTCTCCAGCTCGATCAACCCCGCCGCCATTGCCTGCAGATGCTCGTTCGCCTCGATCCGGAACGTGGCGAGCAGTCTTTTCAGAAAATCATCTTTTTGCTTATCCATGATCATGCGGGCTTGCCGCCGATCATGTCGCTCAACTTCAGACCCAGCTCATGCAAGCCCTGGGCGGCAACCTCCGCCTGCTTGGTGCCGGATACGTTCTGTACGCTAGCCTGTTTGATGCTCTCCATTGCCAGCCCCACTTGATCCATCCCCACCATCTGCTGCTGGCTCGAGGCGGCAATCTGGGTCGCCGCCTGCGCCGCTTCCACGATACTGTCGGCCAGCAGGCGGATCGATTCGCCGGTTTCCGTTGTTTGTTTTACCCCTGCCTGCACCGCCTTGTTGCCCTGCTCTGTGGCCAGCACCGCGGCACTGGTGGCGCGCTGGATGTCGCCGAGTATCGTCCGCACCTGGGAAGTCGCCTGCTTGGACTGTTCGGCCAGACTCTTGACTTCCTGCGCCACCACCGCGAAACCTTTGCCCTGTTCGCCCGCCTTGTTCGCCTCAATCGCGGCATTCACCGCGAGCAAATTCGATTGCTCGGCCAGATCATTTACCGTAGCGATAATTTCGCCGATGGACTGGCTCTGCTCGGACAGCCGCACGATGCTCTCGCCGATGGATTCCATTTGTTCCTGAATGCGCTGCATGCCCTGCATCACTTCCTCCACCGATTTGCGCCCGCTCTGGGAAATTTGCGAGGCTTTCTGTGCGGTATCGGAAACAGAACGCGCCTTCTGGCTCGACAACTGCGCGGTCTGTTTGACTTCCTCCACCGTCACCGTGGTCTCGCTGACCGCTGCCGCAGTCTCGGCGGCGCCGGCGGCGACTTGCGTCGTGGTGGCCATAATCTCGGCAGAAGACGTGGAGAGTTGATTAATGCTGGCGCGGAGTTGGCCCGTGATGGTGCGGACGATCCATAAGCCAAACAGCGTCAATACTGCCATTGCCAGCGCAATCCCATCAACAATGACATCAATCGTCATGTCGGAACTTGCTTTGACCCGGTTGTCGCGCTGCGCCAGCAACATCCTTTCCTCATTGTCCATCGCGCCGATTATCTTGCGGATATCGTCCATCGCATTCTTGCCCTTGTCCGTGCGCACCACCTGTAATGCAGCGTCAAATCCCTTGTTTTTTCGCAAATCGATCGTCTCCTTGAGCTCGGCAAATTTGGTGGCAATCGGCGCTGCAAGCGCATCGATCCGCTGCTGCTGGTTGGGGTTATCTATCGTCAACTTCCGCAGATTCTGGATGGCTTGATTAACGGCCAAGGTGCCGCTCTGGTACGGCTCCAGATACCGATCTTCCCCGGTGATGACGTAACCGCGTTGCCCGGTCTCGGCATCCATCAGGGAGGCAAGCACCTTTGTCTGATTTTCGAGCACCTGATAGGTATGCGCGCTCATTTGTCCTGCTTCGATGAGTCCGGTGGTATTCCGGTAAGAGACCGCGCCAAGGATAACCAGAATCATTAGCGCCAGTGCATAGCCGGCGCCAATCTTTGTGCCAATAGACCATTTCATATTGTTTCCCCTGGTTGTTCTTCTTAATTCGAACCGGAATACTATCCTCCGACCTGTTCCTGCACGATGAGTTTCCCATCGGTCAAAAGTTTCTCGGCATCCAATATGACCACGCGCTCCGTACTCACCCCTAGCAGATAGTCTTCGCGGATGCCCGTTAGCGTGGGCAGCGAGGACTGAATGTCGGCGCGCTTAATGCGGCGCACACCGGTGATGGCATCGGCCACAATGCCAAACACCATCTCTGCCGATTCGAGCACGATCACCTTGTTAAGATCGGTCAGGCCGTGCGCCGGCAGATCAAAGAATTTCTTGAGATCAATGACAGAAAGTATCTCGCCGCGCACATTGACAATGCCGAGCACAAACAAAGGCGTGCAGGGTAGCGGTGTGAAATCGTCCAGTGGATCGACGCCGCGAACGTACTCTGATGCGATGGCGTAGCGCTCATGCGCGAGGGAGAACTCAATGACCTCGATACTTGCGTCGGCGCTCTCCGCCGGCACGGCTTCCTGTGCGAGTGTCCTGGCCCTTTCTATCAATATCCGTTGGGAATCCTCATCCGTGGGCGCCCAGATGCGGTCGATGGCCACGCGCGACAATGCCATACGTCGCTCAATCTCGCGCCAGTCGATTTCCGCCTTTGTCTTTTGCGGAATTTTTTTAGATTCGTTCATGGTTGATTCCTCTTACGCCCTCATCGCCGTAGAATGCGGGAAATTCGCCAGCACGGATGTGACTATCGCAACCAGCCGTCCGGCTGTCAGCCCCTCCGCATCCGGCAGGATCTCTTCCAGCGAACGCTTGTGCAACAGTAAAAGCACGTTACCGAAATAGCGTTGCGCATCCAGGTAGCGTCCCTGCGATTGATGCAAATTAGCCAGAGCAAAGTGGGCCAGTACGAAATCAGGATCAAGATAAAGCGCGCGCATCAATGACGCGATGGCGCTATCGTGCTGTCCCTGTTCCTGCAAAATAGTGGCGCTGAGGTAATGGTGCAAAGTGTTCATCTTGTCGGCAGCGATCGCTTTTTCGCACCATGTCAGCGCTTCGCCAAGCCGGCCTTGATTGGCGCAGCTTCGCGCCATGCGGGATGCATGCTCAGGTTCATCGCATTCATCGGGCTGTGGAGCAGCAAGCCGACTGAGCTGAGCCAAATCAATTTCAGACGCCGCAGGCGCTTCCGGCGCGACCAAAAATGACAGCGGCGCGACTTCGGCAATTTCCGTGTCCCAGAATCTCTGCAAAACCTGATGCTCGCCTCCGCATGACGGCGATGCCGCATTTACCATCTTCCGGTACAGCACCGCGCCCGGAAAATCGACCGGCGTGAACGGCGCAAGCAGCTTATTGGAAGACTCCGCCGGACTGACGATCAACCACCCGCCATCCACCAGCGCGTGGTAAAAATTGCCGATCACCTGTTTTGCGCGTTGCGCGCTGAAATACATCAGGACATTGCGGCAAAAAATCACATCCATCGCGCTGGTGTTGTTCGATAGCGACGGATAAGCGTCTTCGGCAAAATTGAGATAGGCAAATGTGACCATCTGCCGGATGCGAGGATGTATTTCGAAACGCCCGTTGCCATGCTTGGTGAAATAATGCTCGCGCAGCCAGACAGGTGCATCCCGGAAGGACCATTCGCCGTATACGCCTTGCGCCGCCTTATGCAGAAACCCGGGGTTGAAGTCCGTTGCCAGAATGGTGATATTCCAGTCCTTGAGATCGGGAATAAGTCTGTCGAGCAATATCGCGATCGTATAGGCTTCCTCGCCCGTGCTGCAGCCCGCACTCCAGATACGCAAACGCCGCATATTCTGGCGACGTGATTGCAACAGTTGTGCGACCAGTTGCTCCCCGAAAATCTCTAAACTTTGTTGCTCCCGGAAAAAATAGGTTTCGCCCACGCTCAGATGGCGGGCGAGTGTCTCGTTCATCGGGCGGGTCAGCGGCGTTGATAATAGCCAGCGTGCGCATGATTCGCCATCCGAAAAATTGAAATCCGGCGCTGCCGCCGCTATTTTTCGCTCGAGATCACCCCAACGTTCTTGCGGAAAATACAAGCCTATCTGCCTGGCGACCAATTCGCTCAGCCGTGACAATAAAAGAGGGGAAAGTTTGGGGCGCATGTGTTGCCTCAAGAGGCATCCAGTGCCTGATCCAGAACACTTTCTTCTTCCAGCGAAAGGAATGTGTCCAGATCGTGGATAAAGATCAAGCCGTCAGGCAATTTCACCACACCTTCCACATACGCGATCCTGGGAAGGATATTTTCGGTGTCGATCAGTTTCTGCTCGGCATTTGCGACGACATCCAGAACGATATCCACCACTAGCGCAACAGACCTTCTCGCAGTGTGCGCGATAAGTAGATGGTCTGTTAGCGCAATCGCACGTTCCGGCAGGCCAAAGCGCCACCGCACATTGATTATCGGGATAACCTGCCCATGAAAATCGACCACCCCAAGAATACTGTCCGGCGCATTCGGCAAGGGCGTGATGGCCACCATGCGCACCACGCGTTGCGCGGCATGCAAAGGCAATGCGTAGCGCTGATGATCCAAGGTGAAAACAACCAGGAAATTAGATTTTTTCATTGCGCCCCCCGGAACGATGTTGCGCCCCTAAGACACTGCACGGTACACCTAATGCACGCGGGTGGTCAACGGCTGTGCAACGGGTGTGCAACATTCGCGGCACACCAACAACTATCTTCACCCAAGGGTCAAAAACGCTTCATTTCAGCGCCGATTGCGGCGCTGATCCAGTCCTACCGGGTCGAAGAGATTCTTATAATCGGTTTAATCAAAATAGCTGGAGAAATGGCCACTGACCATGGCTACGCGATTTGACAGGTTTGACCCAAGTCGAAAAAAATATGCATCACACCACCGGCGGCTCGGTTTCCCGGCCCAGCTCGCGCGGTCCGGCCAGCGCCTGCATGAACTGCGCCAGCGCCTCATTGAGCTGATCGGCGGCGCTATTGATCAGGGAAAAATCCGGATCGCCGGTCGGCAGCACCGGCGACAATTCGGCGCGCTCGAGCAAGTCGGCGCCGCTATCGAACACCAGGATCGGTTTGCAATGGCGGTATTGATCTTTGATGAATTCAATGGCGAGGCCGTTTTCGCACAGGGTGGCGGCGGCAATCACACCGGACGGCACGATCACCGCGTCGTACAAGGCCGACGGCGCGGCGTCGAGGGTGATGTCGGCTTGCCAAGTAACGTTGTCGCTCCCTTTGACCGCACCCAGCTTCGGCGCAACCACGCGCGGCGCCGCGCCGTGTCCCAGCAACACATCGTAGATCTTGCCAAGCACGGCGGTATCGATCCCGTCGGCGACCAGAATGGCGACCTTGCGCGTGGTGATGCCGCTGGCGCCGGGATAAGACATCAGCGATAGCGCCGGAGATGGTTGGTATTCCGGCATGGCGCCGGAACCGATGATAGGCGCCCGCTTCGGTGTCTTGAAGCCGAGACCATTGGCAACGCTTGCGGCCAGCGCATCATTGACATTGACCAGCAAGGACACCACACGCTTACGGATCGCAGGCGTCTGCACGCGCGTCAGTTCGAAGCGAAAGGCCTTGATGATGTGGCGCTGTTCGGCGCTGGACTGGCTGTTCCAGAACAGGCGCGCCTGCGAATAATGGTCGGCGAATTTTTCTGGTTTGGCGCGCAGCTTATTGCCTTCCAGCGCTTGCGGAAAACTGATGAACCCTGCCGCACCGGCCTGAAACGGACAACCGCCGCCCAGCGAATTCGGCTCATACGAAACGCGGCCGCGATGCAGCGCCTGACGATGCATGCCGTCGCGCTGGTTATTGTGCACCGGCGCCAGCGGCGCGTTGATCGGCAACTCGTGGAAGTTGACGCCGCCCAAGCGGCTGATCTGGGTATCCAGATACGAATGGATGCGTCCTTGCAGCAATGGATCGTTGCTGAAATCGATGCCCGGCACGATATGCGCGGTGCAGAAAGCGACTTGCTCGGTTTCGGCGAAGAAATTGTCCGGATTGCGGTCCAGCACCATCCTGCCGATGGGCCTCAGCGGCGCCAGTTCTTCCGGGACGATCTTGGTCGGATCGAGCACGTCGAATTCGAAGCCCTCGGCCTCCTCCTCCGTGAAGAGTTGCAGGCCCAGCTCCCACTCCGGTGCGTGGCCGGATTCGATCGCTTCCCACAAATCGCGGCGATGGAAATCGGGATCGGCGCCGGCGATCTTGACGGCCTCATCCCACACCAGCGAATGCGTACCGGCGACGGGCGTCCAGTGAAATTTGCAGAACACCGATTCGCCTTCGGCATTGACCAGACGGAAGGTATGCACGCCGAAGCCTTGCATCATGCGATAGCTGCGCGGGATCGCGCGGTCCGACATTTGCCACAGCAGCATGTGCGTCGACTCCGGCATCAGCGAGACAAAATCCCAGAAGGTGTCGTGTGCGCTGGAGGCCTGCGGCATGCCGAAATGCGGCTCCGGCTTGAGCGCATGGACCAGATCGGGAAACTTCATCGCATCTTGAATGAAGAACACGGGGATGTTGTTGCCGACCAGATCCCAGTTGCCTTCGTCGGTGTAAAACTTGACCGCGAAGCCGCGCACGTCGCGTACGGTATCGGCCGAAGCGGCGCCACCGGCGACGGTCGAGAAGCGCGCGAATACCGGCGTGCGTTTGCCTACGCCGGCAAAGGGTGCGGCACGCGTGATCTCGCTGAGGTCATGATAGGACTCGAAATAGCCATGCGCCGCCGAGCCGCGCGCATGCACCACGCGCTCGGGGATGCGCTCGTGATCGAAGTGGGTGATCTTTTCGCGCAGGATGAAATCTTCCAGCGCAGTCGGACCGCGCACGCCGGCTTTGAGCGAATTCTGGTTGTCGGCAATCGGCACGCCTTGATTGGTCGTCAAGGCCTGCGCACCGGAGTCGACGCGGACGCGATCGAGCTCGCCGCCGACGGCGTTGCGGCCGAGCGTCGGCTTGCCGCCGCCGGTCTTGGGCGAGGCCACGGTTTCGGTGATGCTGCTGGCGGTGACTTGCGGCGTGGCCGGTTTGGCAGTAAGGCCGGCTGAAGCAATGGCGGGATCGCTGCGCTCGGTGATGATCTCGTCGCGCTTGTTCTTGTTGCGGCGCATGCTGGCCGCCAACGCCGCCGTGCCGCCGACCTTTTTGAGTAGATCTGGGGAAATTGTTTTCTTACCTGCCGTCGTGCCGATTTCGGCCGCGCCGGACATGGTGCCGAGTACCGAGCCTGCGCCGGCGTTGGTGGATTTTTTGCTTGCCATTTTTCGTCTCCCCCCTCTACGTAGAAGCAGGTGCGCTCCGACGCAATTATTGCCGCCCAGTTGGTCGTGCGCTATCAGACAAACGCCTCAAGCGCAGTAAGAGCGGCGGCCAAATCGCAGGATATGGTAAGGCGCAGGGCAACGCTGAGTAAGTGCCATTGGGCATGTCGGGATATTGTGCTCCGTTCATGTCATTCCGGCAGCCTGCGGCTACCTCCCTTCTTTACTTCACTGCGCACAATATCCCGACATGCCCAATGGCACTTACTCAGCGTTGCCCTGCGCCATACCATACACGGTAGATGGCGCCCGCCAGGTCGTCACTAATGAGCAGCGAACCGTCCGGCATGACCAGTACATCGGCGGGACGGCCCCAAACCGATTCCTTACCGTGGGCATCCCTTTGCAGCCAGCCCTCGACAAAGGGTTCCTGGCGCACAACACGGTTTCGGCTATCGAGCACCACCCTGACTACCCGGTAACCAATTTTCTTGCTGCGGTTCCATGAACCGTGTTCGGCAATGAATATATTGTTCCAGTACGCGTCGGGGAAGAGTTTGCCGGTGTAGAAGCGCATGCCAAGGGCGGCGACGTGTGGCCCCAGCTTGACCGCCGGCGGCACGAACTCTTCGCATTTTCGGAGGGCCCCGAATTCCGGGTCTGGCGTATCCCCTTGATGGCAATACGGATAGCCGAAATGCTGGCCGGGCTTCTCAACATGATTGAGCTCATCGCTGGGCAGATCATCGCTCATCATGTCGCGTCCATTATCGGTGAACCAGAGCGAATGGTCGGTCGGATTCCAGTCGAAGCCGACCGAGTTCCGTACACCGAGCGCCACCACTTCGACTGCGCTGCCATCCGGTTTCATGCGCTGGATATTGGCGAAGCGCGCATCCGGATTGCAGATATTGCAAGGCGCGCCGACCGGAACATACAGCCATCCATCCGGCCCGAAGGCGATGAACTTCCAGCCGTGATGAGTGGCCGAGGGAAAGCGATCGGTGACGACAACCGGCGCGGGCGGATTGGACAGCCGATCATCAATGCCATCCAGGCGAACAATCCTGGACACCGCCGATACATACAACTGCCCATCACGATAAGCCACGCCGACCGGCATCGTCAGGCCCGATGCAATGGTGCGTACCGCCTTGGCCCGCCCCTGCTCCAGTTCAACTGCGTACACGTTGCCGGCCATGCTGCCGACGTAAAGTACGCCGCGCCCATCGGCATACCGCCCCAAGGCCATCTGGCGCGCGTTCGGAACGGCGTCGGTCAGCACTTCGATATGGAAGCCGGGCGGAAGACGCAGCGCCTCAAGTTGCAGATTGGCGGCCAAAGCCGCATTTGTCAGCAGGCCGAGCAGAATGAGGGCCACAGATAATAATCTGCGTCTGAATCCTTGCATGGCGGCGGCGATCAATGAACGGCACATAGGCATGGTCGAATCCCCTTGTATCTGGCGATAGAGGTTGCGAAATTAAGCGGCTGTTGCCGCTTAATTTCGCAACCGTCTTAACAAGAAAACTGCATAAAACTGGAAACAGGCGATAAGGAATGGCCCAAATATTTTCCCCGGATCATGCTGAAATATACCAACGATGGAATCCGATAACTGAATGACGCCTGCCAGAAAACCCAAAACAAGCAGTGCCGATGCCATGCGTTTGAAAATTACTACCAATGTAATCACGGCCAGCGGCAGGGTGCGCGCTGCTGCGTACATGGCGAATATTGCTGATGCTTCCGTCGGGACATCACTGGCCGGGAGTATTGCCGCAGGATGAACCAGACCAGCAATGGCATAACCGCTTGCGACCAGGACATTCACCGCGGTAATCCAGGAAGCCATACGCATTGCTTTTAATTGCGGGGGAGTCGTTGTCATGAACCATATCTCCAGGGCGAAATGAATGCGATTATCCCACTTCCAGTCCGATGGGTTCATAAAAAAACGCCCACTTTCTACGGCAGAAAATGGGCGTTATCGTGTGATGGAAACTTATCGGAATGGTGGCCATTGAACGGCCCCGCACGAATTATCAGGCCAGCACTTCCAGCCCTTTACGATCAACCAGGTTGAGTAACTTCAAAGAAGGACCGTTAGGGTGTTTTTGCCCCTGCTCCCATTTCTGTACCGTCGAAGGACTGGTATTGAGGTAGGCGGCAAACACCGCCTGACTCGCTTTGAAGCGCGATGCATTAGCACGTCTAAATCAAATCTCAACACGCCCCAACTCCCCCGCAATAAAATCAACAAAAGCGCGAATGCGGTTCGACATCTGATGACGCTGTGAATAGACCGCAAAAATATCGGCATTGGGCGTCTCGCAGTTCGGCAAGACCTGCACCAGCTTTCCTTCCTGAAGATATTGTTTAATATCCCATTCCGCGCGCATCAAAATCCCATGTCCATCCAATGCCCATTTCACCGCGATTTCGCCGTCATTAGTGGTCAGGCTGCCGCGGATTTTCACCGTTTCCGTCTTACGCGCGGCGGCATTCCCGGTGGTCAGACGCCAGACCCCATAAGCTTCATCGCCTTGCCGAATGCCTATGCAATTGTGCTTGCCCAGATCATGCGGCGTCGCCGGCATGCCGCGTCGCGCAATATAAGACGGCGCCGCACACAGCAGCCGCCGATTGGGCGCCAATCGCCGCGCCACTACGCGCGTATCGGGCGGCTCGCCGAATCGAATGCAAACGTCGAAACTGTCATCGGTCAAGGGCGGCGGCATAACCGATAGCTGAAGCTGCACCGAGACTTGCGGATAAGTGGCGACGAAGCGGGAAATCGCCGGCGCAACATGGCTCCGCCCAAAGCCCAGTGTCGCGTTGACCCGCAGCAGACCTTCCGGGCGCTTCTTGGCGCTGCCAAGCAACTCTGAAAGTTCGCTGATCTCGTCCAGAATACGGCGCGCATGCTCCAGATAAAGCTCGCCCTCCGGGGTCAGCATCATGCGCCGGGTGGTCCGGTTGACCAGCGGCACCCCGGCCCGGCTCTCCATTTGCGTCAAATGCTTGCTGACGGCTGCGGCAGTCAGGCCCAGCTCACGTGCCGCCGCACTCAGACTGCCGGAGACCGCAAGGATGGAGAAAAAGCTCAGATCAGAGGGGAGAACGGTATCTTTCATGTCTTATTCATGACTTTTTCATGCCTTCTCACTTGTAATTAAAAGTTAACAATGCTTTAAGTCTAGCACCGGTTTTTGCGGGAATGCGCGGGTAAAGTGCATCCACACCAAAACACTTTTCAAAAGGCTGGAGACATGAAAACTTATCGCATTGCAACAATTCCAGGAGACGGCATCGGCAAGGAAGTCGTTCCCGCCGGGCAGCAGCTGCTGGAAACATTGGCCAAGACCAGCAAGGCATTTGCCTTCGAATTTGAAGATTTCGACTGGGGCGGCGACTACTATCGGAAGCACGGCGTGATGATGCCGGCCGATGGCCTGGACGCACTGCGCGACAAGGATGCCATCCTGTTCGGTTCCGCCGGCGACCCGGATATCCCAGACCACATCACACTGTGGGGCCTGCGCCTGAAAATCTGCCAAGGCTTCGATCAATACGCCAACGTCCGTCCAACCCGCATTCTGCCCGGCATCGATGCGCCCCTGAAGCGTTGCAAGCAAGAAGACCTGAACTGGGTGATCGTGCGCGAAAACTCCGAAGGCGAATATGCCGGCGTCGGCGGCCGGGTCCATCAAGGCCATCCGATCGAAGTTGCTACGGACGTATCGATCCTGACGCGCGCCGGTGTTGAACGCATCATGCGCTTCGCATTCCGTCTGGCGCAGTCGCGTCCACGCAAGCTGTTGACCGTCATCACCAAGAGCAATGCCCAGCGCCATGCCATGGTGATGTGGGATGAAATCGCACTGCAAATCTCTAAAGAATTCCCGGATGTCACCTGGGGCAAAGAACTGGTCGATGCGGCGACGGCGCGGATGATCAATAGTCCTGCATCGCTCGACACCATCGTCGCCACCAATCTGCATGCCGATGTTCTGAGCGATCTGGCAGCGGCATTGGCCGGCAGCCTGGGCATTGCGCCCACCGCCAATATCGATCCGGAGCGCCGCTATCCATCGATGTTCGAACCGATTCATGGTTCGGCGTTCGATATCATGGGCAAAGGCCTGGCCAACCCGGTCGGCACCTTCTGGTCGGTCGTGATGCTGCTCGAACATCTGGGCGAATTTGAAGCGGCAAAACGCGTCATGCAAGCCGTCGAAGCGATCACTGCCGACACCTCTTTGCATACCGGCGACCTGGGCGGCAAGGCGACAACGGCGCAAGTGACTGCTGCTGTTTGTGGCTACATTGCGAAGGCGGCCGCCCCGGCGGAAAAAGTAGCTGCGTAATGATCGACCGCCAAAGGTGACCCTTCGACAGGCTCAGGGCGAACGGATTTCTGTGAAAATTTTAAAGAAAACGGTAACGGGTTTTTGTGAAAATTTCAAAGAAAATGGTAACGGGTTTTTGTGAAAATTTAAAAAACCCCCGTTCGCCCTGAGCCGTGGGTTTCCGATAGCCCTGAGCCTGTCGAAGGGAGGGTCACCTCAACAAGTAAAACTTAAAGGATTTAAAAAAATACCCACGCAAAAGTCTGATGAAGCATAAAAATAAACAACTAAAAATAACCAATTAAAAATAAGCCGATTAAAACGGTCATCCAGTTCTTAACAGATAACCTCCAAGGAGGAGACAATGAAATCTGATTTAGAAACACGCGTTTCCCGCAAGCTCATGTTGCGCATCATCCCATTTGTAATGGTCCTGTACTTTATTAGTTTCCTCGATCGCGTCAACATCGGTTTTGCGGCGATGACGATGAACAAAGCCATCGGATTATCACCGACGGCATTTGGTCTCGGCGGCGGACTCTTTTTTATCGGCTATTTTCTATTTGAAGTGCCATCGAATCTGATCCTTCACCGTGTCGGCGCACGTCTATGGATCGCGCGCGTGATGGTGACATGGGGCATCGTCTCGGCGGCATCGGCCTTTGTCGTCGGGCCGAACAGCTTTTACCTATTGCGTTTCCTGCTCGGCCTTGCCGAAGCCGGCTTCTTCCCCGGGATCATCCTGTATTTGAGCTTGTGGTTCCCGGTCAAGCAACGCGCCGCCGCGGCCGCATGGTTCATGGCCGCAGCGCCCATTTCGGTGGCGATCGGCTCGCCACTGTCGGGCGCCATCATGCAGATGCCGTCGATGTTTGGATTGGCTGACTGGCAGATGCTCTTTATCATCGAAGCCATCCCTGCGGTCTTATTTGGCCTGCTCGTTCTGAGATACTTGACGGATGCGCCACTGAAAGCGCAATGGCTGCAACCGGACGAACGCGAATGGCTGATCGCCAAGCTGAAAAGCGAGGCCGATGCCAAACAATCGCACGCCGGCCACACCTCGGGCGCGCTGAGTGCATTGCGAGATCCGCGCGTGCTGGCGCTGGCATTGATCTACTTTGGCACTTCCGCTGGTTTGTATACGCTGGGAATCTGGGCCCCGCTGATCATCCGTGAATTCGGTTTCACCCCATTGCAGACCGGGCTGTTAACCGGTGTACCGAGCGTGGTCGCGGTGGTCGCCATGATTTTATGGGCGAAACACTCGGACCGCACCGAAGAGCGCACCTGGCACGTCGTCATCCCTTGCGTGATCGCCTGCGCAGGTTTCATCTTTGCAGGGCAAGCAAGCACCGCCTTGTTGGTCGTGCTGGCGTTGGTAGCGGTCAATGTCGGCATCAGTTCGGCCAAAGCGCCGCTGTGGGCAATGCCAAGCTCCTTTCTCTCGGGCGTGGGCGCTGCTGCCGGTATTGCAATGATTAACTCGCTGGGCAACCTTGGCGGCTTCGTCGGCCCGTTTGCGATTGGCTGGTTGAAGAACGTCACAGGAGGCTATGCCGCAGGTCTCTATGTGGTGGCGGCAACCTTGGCGGTGTCGGCAGTTGTCACATTGTTGTTGAGCCGCCAGCCAAAACCGGCGCCTGTTATCGCTTAAGCGCGCCAGGAAAAATGCGCGCCTAGGATGGTGATCCTTCCTTCAAGGCGCCGTCAGGTGCGGTGTGGCGTGATGTTGTGCGCAGTGAGGTAAAGAAGGGAGGTGGCCGCAGGCCGCCGGAATGACACGAACGGAGCACAACATCACGCCACAGCCCGCAACAGTCCGCCTTGCCCTTAATTTCGCAACAGTCC
>JAQGNR010000203.1 GCA_028291765.1 Herbaspirillum sp. | reverse complement strand
GGCGATACCGTGGTTCAGCGCGGTGCCAGCCATGCGTGGAGCAATCGTTCAGATTTAAACTGCGTGATTGCGATCTCATCGCACGATGCTGAAATTTAGTGTTTGGTAAATCGAGAATCCGTCAACGCAATGCAAGCGGACATTAAATGCAAACTTCAAGCGGCTCTCATGATTGAAAATGTGAGGGCCGCTTCTTCCGAACGTAACGGCCACTTGGTTAGCCAGTAAAATTGCATAACGTATTACTACATGATACGTTGTGCAATCCTAATGGATATAAAAACCCAAGCGGCTCAATTCGGCCTAACTTTAATTTTTAACCGTCCAACTTTACGGGGTCAGTTCAGTCTAATGCCGTTCAGTTAAGAATTTTTTTGGCCGGTAATTGCCTCTTCGATCAGGAATATGGCGGGCAGTTGTACTCCGTTCGTGTCCCTCCGACGGCCTTCGGCCCTCTCCTTCCTTTTACCTCTCTGCGTACAACCGCCCGCCATATTCCTGATCGAAGAGGCAGGTCAGCACCTGTGCAACTGAGCGGGACGGCCAACTTTTTTTATTTTTTTGGAATTTAGAGAAAAGCGTTCGCCGGCTAAATAGTGTGAAAGTGCCCCTTAGTGCTGCGCTTTGCCGAGGGCTGTTGTGTTCCGTTTGTGTGGCGGGATGTTGTACGCAGTGAGGTAAAAGGGGGAGGCGGCCGCAGGCCGCCGGAGGACACGAACGGAGTACAACAGCCCGCCACACAAACGGAACACAACAGCCCTCGGCAAAGCGCAGCGCTAAGGAGCAATCTCCGAAATAAACCCGGCGGCGTAACCGACCAGGCGACGGTCTTTTTTTCACGCCACTGTCGGAAAAATTTACACCAGACCGGATCGCATTGTTATTCAAAAAACTAAGCGCATGTTAACAAACGAAATTATTGTTTGGGCGCAATTCTTGCTTTGTAAAGCTATTCCTGTTCGTCAGCAAAGGCCCTTTATTTTTCGCTGCCTGAGCCCTCGCGCTCCAGTAAATATAGCTAGGGTCAATACGTCTTAAAAGGGGTGCAATATGGCGGGTATCAAGAATACATTTGCAATGACAGCATCTATCTCAGCGGCAATATTATTGATAGGCAGCATCGCGGCATGCGACAGGTTTCAATCCGCCAACTCACTCATTTCCGAAGCGAAGCAATATCAGCAAAAAGGAGACTCTGCCGCGGCAGAGATCCAGTTGAAAAACGTACTCCAAAAAGATCCCGATAACGTTGAAGCCCGGTTTCTTCTTGGAAAAATCAGCCTTGAGTCGGGTGATGCGCCGTCTGCAGAAAAAGAATTGCGAAAAGCCTCGAGCTTGGGTATGAAGCCAGATCAGGTAATGCCTTTCCTGGCGCAATCGCTGTTGATGCAGGGACAATTTCAGAAAGTACTGGATGATACCGCCCAAGCGCCCGCACAAAGCGACATCGCTGCTTTGCGCGGCAATGCCTATCTCGGGCTCGGTAAAACGATCGAGGCGAAAGCATCATTCGACAACGCCCTGCAGAGCAACCCGAACCTAGCTGTTGCGCTCATTGGACGGGCCCGGGGAGCGCTGATCGAAAAGGACATCCAAGCCGCCACCGGCTTTATCGAGCAGGCTATCGCCAAAAATCCGGGCAACGTCGATGTATTGCTTTTCAAGGCGAACCTGTTGCGCGGCCAAGGCGAAGTTGAACCTGCCATGACAGTATTGAACCAGGCGCTGGCCATCAAGCCCGGCAGCATGGAGGCGCACGTCATCAAAGCCGATCTGGAAATCCGGCAGAAGAAATACGATGGCGCCAAGGCAGATATTGCGGCGGTGCAGAAAGTTTCGCCCAAAAATCTCATCGCGCCCTACATGCTGTCGGTACTCAATTACAATCAAGGCAAAAATGCAGAAGCGTTATCCGCTATCCAAAAAGTGTTGGCTGCCGCGCCCGATTACATGCCCGGCGTGTTGCTTGCCGGCGCAATCCAGTACGATCTCGGCTCGATGCGACAGGCAGAACTCCACCTAAGCAAATACCTGGACAAAAATCCTAAGGACATATACGCCCGCAAGTTGCTGTCTTCGACACTATTGAAGAGCGGACAAAACGCCAAAGCGATGACGACACTTGAACCTGCTTTGAAAGCATCGCCGCAAGATCCTGAGCTACTGGCGTTGGCCGGCGAGATCAGCATGGCAGACAAACACTTTACCATCGCATCCGACTACTTTGAGAAAGCCAGTGCCCTGGCGCCGCAAAGTGCAAAACTCCATATGGCGCTTGGACTAAGCAATCTCGGCCTGGGCCAAAACGCCACTGCCGTCTCGCAACTGGAAATGGCAAATAGCCTGGACAAAAAATCTTCCCAGGCCGGCATCCTGCTGATGATGACGCACGTGCGTCTGAAGGAATTCGACCAGGCGATCGCGGTGGCCAACGCGCTTGAAAAAGAACAGCCCGGCAATCCCCTGCTGCAAAATCTGAAAGGCGGCGCTTATCTTGGCAAAGACGATGTCGCCGACGCCAGCGCCAGCTTCCAGAAAGCGCTATCGATCGACCCGACATATTTTCCGGCCACCGCCAACCTCGCCTTGCTGGATCTGCACAACAATAATCCGGCTGCTGCAAAAAAACGCTTTGAAACCTTGCTTGATACGGATAAAAAGAACATCAACGCGATGACCGCATTGGCCAGCCTGGCATTAAGCCAGAAACACAAGGACGAAGCCACGAGATGGCTGGAGCGCGCCAGCGGCGACAATCCCGATTCGTTGCCCGCTGCGATGCAGTTGGCATTGCATTATTCGCAAATCGACGAGAAACAAAAGGCCTTGACCCTGGTGCGTAAATTACAAGCTGCCAATCCGGCCGACCCGTCGGTTCTGGACCTGCTGGCGCAGATGCAATTTTCCACCGATGATAAGAGCGCTGCCTTGCAAAGCTACGACAGGCTTGCCAACTTGCTGCCGGACTCCGCCCCGGTACAACTGAAAATCGCATCGATTCAGGCCGGGCTGAAAAACATGCCCGCCGCGATGACCTCGGTCAAAAAGGCGTTGTTGCTGCAACCCGATTACGCGGACGCAGAAATTTTGCAGGCAGGCTTGTACATCAGCAACGGCGACGCGGAGCAAGCGATCGGCATGGCGACCCAGATGCAAAAACAACCCGAACAAGCCGCGCTTGGCTTTGAACTCGAAGGCAATATCCTGACCGTTCAGAAAAAGCCGGATTCTGCAGCAAAAGCATTCGAACGGGCCTTTACAGCCAACCCGCAGAACATCCGGTTGCTGATGAGGCTGCACGCATCGCTAATGCTTGCAGGCAGGAACACAGAGGCCGACGCGCGCGCCAGCCAGTGGTTCAAGGAACATCCGAGCGATGTCGCATTCCACTTATATCTGGCTGAATCGTATATGGCCCAAAAACTGAACAAGGCGGCAATCGAGCAGTATGAGCTGGTGCTGCGCCAACAGCCGAAAAACGCCGGTGCGCTCAACAATCTGGCATGGGCTTATCAGCAAGAGCAAGATCCGCGCGCAATGGAAACCGCGGAAAAGGCTTACCAGGCGGCGGCGTCCAGTCCGCCTGTCATGGACACGCTGGGTTGGATGCTGGTGGAGCGGGGTGACACGGGCCGTGGCCTGCAACTGTTGGATAAGGCAAGTGCGGCAGCGCCCGATGCCCTGGATATCCGCTATCACTTGGTATTGGGACTGTTGAGGTCGGGCGACAAGAGCCGCGCGCGTACGGAGCTGGAACAGATACTCGCGACCGGCAAATCCTTCCCCCAGATCGATGAAGCCCGCGCGCTGCTGAAAAAAATATAAACGCCACCTACCTGCGACAGACGGCGTGATCGGTTCGCGTCAAAGCGCAGGAAAGCCATGTACAGGAATTGCGTATGCAAACTATTGAACGCGTCAAGATTTTACTGGGGGATACGCTCGGTCTGGGCGCGCGCATCGGGACCCTGCGCGCCGATTCTGCGTTATTGGGCAGCATTCCCGAACTCGATTCGCTTGCCGTAATCCAGGTCATCACCGAACTCGAAGCGCAATTCAACATTCAAATCGACGACGACGAGATTGACCAGAGCCTATTCGATACGGTTGGCGGTCTTTCCGCCTTCGTCGAGCAAAAACTGGGACGATGAGCGCGCAATCCGGTGGCTTATCCGCGACACCTTTTTTCCTGCAGGCCGTGTCCGGCAAACGCTTTTGCATTTATCACGCCCCGCATCCGAAAATCGCCTGTCGCGGCGCGTTTGTCTATGTGCATCCGTTTGCCGATGAGATGAACCGTTCGCGCCGGATGGCTGCCTTGCAGGCACGCGCCTTTGCCGAACTCGGCTATGGCGTGTTATCGATTGACCTGTTCGGATGTGGCGACAGTTCAGGGGAAACCGGTGACGCAAGCTGGGATGCCTGGAAGAGCGACCTGGAACTCGCTGTACGCTGGCTTGGAGATCGGCTGCCGGTTCCCGTCGGCTTGTGGGGGCTACGGCTCGGCGCCCTGCTGGCGCTCGATTTCATATATGGCAATCCGGGCCGCATCGGCTCCCTCATTGCCTGGAATCCCATCGTCAGCGGTAAATCCTTCATGACGCAATTTCTCCGCCTTCGACTTGGCAGCGACATCGTGGGGGATGGAAAAACAGCTTCCGGCAAGGGAACGAACGCCCTGCGAGATGCCCTGAACTCAGGGCAGACTTTGGAAATCGCCGGCTACGATATCAGCCCCGCCCTGGGACTGCCGATCGACGCGCTGGACGCCGCAACACTGCCGCCGCGCATGATACCGGTTCACTGGTTCGAGATAGTGCGCGCTGCAGACAGCACCTTACCTGCAACGCAAGCCGACGTAGCCGAACAATGGCGGCGGGAAGGGGTTCAATTGCACCTGCATACAATTCCCGGTCTGCCGTTCTGGGCAACCCCGGAGCTATCGACAAGCCCGGAATTACTATCCATGACCTGCGCTTTGCCGGGGGCGCCGTTGGAAACATCCCGATGAACTACGAAGACCGCGCCTGCCGTTTTTCCTGCGGCGACGATCTGCTCTACGGTATCCTCAGCGTGCCCGAGCTGGTGCAATCACGCGGCATCCTGATGCTGGTCGGCGGCGCACAATATCGCGCCGGCAGCCACCGGCAATTCACGCTGTTGTCGCGTTTTTTTGCCTCCCACGGCATCCCCGTCATGCGCTTCGACTACCGCGGGATGGGCGATAGCGAAGGCGATACGCGCGATTTCGAAAACGTCAACGATGACATCCGTTGCGCCGTCGACTACTTCATGGGTTCGGTCGCGGGTATGACCGGCATGGTCATGTGGGGGCTGTGCGATGCTGCGTCCGCAGCACTCTTCTATGGCTTTCGCGATCCGCGGATATCGGGGCTGGCATTGGTCAATCCCTGGATCAGGACCGAGGCCGGTCTGGCAAAAGCCACTCTCCGGCATTACTACATTTCTCGCATCCTCGAGCGGGCATTGTGGCAAAAAATCCTGTGCGCCCGTTTCAATTATCGGGCTGCCGCGGCATCGCTGGTCAGGCAAGTGCTTACTGCATTCGGCAACAACGGGCAGCATCCGGTTTCCGCGTCGGCGTCGCTACCGGACAGAATGTTCGACGGCTACAATCGATTCAACGGCCCGGTATTACTGATCCTGAGCGGCAACGACCTGACGGCCAAGGAGTTCGCCGATCTTGCCGCTGCCGACGAGAGATGGTCCGCACTGCTGCAGGAGCGCCGCACGCGACACCTCGAATTACCCGATGCAAATCATACTTTTTCGACGCGTCAATGGCGCGACCGGGTTGCCGGCCAAACCTTGGACTGGCTCAGGTCCTGGTAAATGAAAAGGGGCATCGAATAATCGATACCCCTTTTCATTTACCAGCTAGCGACTTTCCCCTAAAAACGACCCACGGAAAAGTCTGAAGAACCTATTTTTTTAACTACGGTGTCTCCTCCATTACTGCCGATACTTACCGTAGCTGGCCAATATCAGCCCTTCCTCGGTTCGCCCTTGCGTCGCTTTACCGTCAGGGCGGCCAGACCGAGACCCAGCAGTGCAATCGAAGCAGGCTCAGGCACCGCCGCCACTTCTTCACTTGGATTGTTGACGACGATGTCGTCGAACTGATTAAAGGCTCGGGTGGTTGAATTGCCCTGCGCCCAGGTAACCGAAGTGACATCGGTAAAACCGGTGAAATCGACTGTCTGGAAGCTTATGTTGTTGAGCAGCAGGACTTGTTTCGTCACCGTCCCACCGCCGCTCAGCGTGCCGGTAAATGTGACAAATTCACTGTTTGGAAAGAAACTCCAGGTGTGGTTGAGCGTCGCAAGTTCCATCGATTCCAGACTGAACGCGCCGCCCCCCACCTTGCTCAGCACCGTGAAGCCGCCGTCGGTATCGTCGTTAAACAAGCCGGTCGAGCCAAAGTAATAATCCGCTTGCCCCGTATGTGCAGAACCGAAACCCGACTGGCCCGGTATATTGCCGAGCGTGAATAGCTGAAATCCGCTTTCCGTATAGGAGGACTCGTTCGGAGACACGTTGTATTGGATACTGGTAAAACCCGGACCTGGCGTAGTCAAGGGATCGAAAGTGATCGTCACCGGCGTGGCCATGGCGCCCAAACTGAAAAAAATGGCTGAGAGACCGACATAGAGTGTCTTGATATTCATCGTTGTTTTCACCTCAGGTTGTATTTCGATAGATGTATGCGATGGAGGAGACAAAGCAATCATCATGCCATTTAAAAAAATACAAGAAATCAACAACTTAAATAATTAAAAATTATAATTTTTAAATTACTGTAAAAAAAACCGGCATCACTCAGCAGTGAAACAGCAGACGAAAAAAAGCGGGGTCCGTATGCGGACCCCGCTTTTTTTGTTAAAACATTCCGGTTTTTAAAATGACTGCAGACCGAAGGCGCCTGCCGGAAACCAAGGCAAGCCGATGCGTTACTTAAAAAATATTTTCAGGAATAACCAGGATATCGCCGGGCCGCATTGTCATGTTCGCAGAAATATCGCCGTCTTTAATCAAATCGTTCAGACGGACAGGCAATTTTTTCTGCTTGCCATCGATATTACGAATGACGCTGGCATCATTGCCGGAAGCAAATTCGGTCACGCCACCAACGGCAATCAATACATCCAATAACGACATTTCCTGGCGATATGGCAATGCCTGCGGTTTTGCCGCTTGGCCAATGACCCGAATCTGCTCGCTATACGATCCAACAAAACCGGTGACAATAACCGTCACGACCGGCTGCTGGATGAATTTGGCCAGCGAGCTCTCTATATCGCGCGCCAATTCTGTCGATGTTTTGCCACTTGCCGGTATATCTTCGACCAGCGGCGTGGAAATTTTTCCATCGGGCCGGACCGGTACGACCATCGATACTTCCGGGTTGCGCCACACGATGATGTTCAAGTTGTCGCCCGGTCCGATGCGATAGTCATGCATCGGTGGCGCGAGCGAATCATCAACAGCCAAGGACGTCCCGAAGGACGAACATCCGCAGAGCGCCAGCGC
Source organism: Herbaspirillum sp. (assembly GCA_028291765.1). Classification (GTDB taxonomy): domain Bacteria; phylum Pseudomonadota; class Gammaproteobacteria; order Burkholderiales; family Burkholderiaceae_D; genus Herbaspirillum. The sequence goes on along the minus strand of JAQGNR010000203.1, from coordinate 77,733 downwards.
AGATATAGTCAATACCACTAACTGTCGAAACAAGTTGTGCCACATAGTTTTTTTCATTTTTTTATTTTCAATTAGTGGAGAAAGCCGGGAAAGGAAAATGTAAAGCCGTGACTTCATCGACTTTCCAGCAGAATATGCATGAGTTAGCGGCCCGTCAATATTTTCTTTCGAATCGTGCGGCATTGATGCAATTTTGCACATAGCCAATCGGCGGGAAATCGGGAACGGCTTGCGCCGTACTCTGGCGCACAAGGAATTTGAACTTTTTAATCAAGCGCAGGTCGATCGCAAGATCGGTAATATCGTCGGCGCCGAAGCCCTGATTCGCTGGCATCATCCGTTGATCCGAGACAAACGGCCTCAGCATTTGTCCATCGTCTTGATCATCAATGCATCTAAATTCACTCCGGAACATGCCTCTGTCATGCAAGAATTCCGATGAAAAAATTAAAAAAAAATCTCGATATTGCAATTGGCGATGAGAAAAAGGAATTACAAGACATCGTCCCAGTGCCAAGCCCGGATGCATACCAAAACGGCGCCGCCACACAGGGCGAAAATGCTGAAACCGATGCTGGCGACTATTGTTCAAGCCGCAATGAATCTGCCGATGATTGGGAAAAAGGCCTGCAGTTGAGAGAAGACGCCGTGATTCTTCGGGAGATCGGTATATCGTCCCGAGAAAAAATGATCCTCGACACAAAAACAGCGAAAACCAAACTCAACGATTACCTGGAGCATTTGCGACAAGCGAACGAACGCTTGGTAATCGCTACTTTACAAGCGCTGGCAACAACCGAAGAGCTCGAAAAAGCCAGGGACCAGATGAATCACATGGCACGTCACGATGTGCTGACCAATTTGCCCAATCGGGTCTTGTTGATGGAACGACTGCAACAGGCTATTTCCCTGGCAAAACGGCATAGCAGGAAGTTGGCCGTCCTTTTTATCGATCTCGATCGATTTAAGGCCATCAATGATTCTTTGGGGCACGCAGTCGGGGACCAACTGATACAAGCGGTCTCGAATCGTCTGTTGGAGTCGGTGCGAAGCACGGATACGGTAAGCCGCCAGGGAGGCGACGAATTTGTCACGCTGTTGACAGAAATAATTGACGAAAAAGCCGTCGCCGATTTAGCCGAGCGAATGTGCAAGTCGACAACGGCGCCCTATATCCTTGCCGCGCAAGAGTTACATATCGGCATGACGATTGGCATCAGCCTCTATCCGGATGACGGAGAGGATGCGGAAATGCTGCTTCAAAATGCTGACGTCGCCATGTATGACGCCAAAAATACCGGTGGCAATAAATATCATTTCTTCAAGCCGGAAATGAATATGCGTGCGGCGGAAAGGCAGAAAATCGAGAGCGACCTGCAGCATGCTCTGGCGCATCAGGAATTTGAACTTTTTTATCAACCGCAGGTGGAACTCAAAACGGGCAATATCGTCGGCGCCGAAGCCTTGATTCGCTGGCATCATCCGGTGCGTGGCTTGCTGCCTCCAAGTGTGTTCATGCCGGCCGCGGAAGCCTGCGGCGCGATCGTTCCCATCGGTCGCTGGGTGCTTGGTAAAGCTTGCCGGCAGATGCAAGCATGGTCCAATGCCGGCTTATGCTTGCGGGTGGTCTCGGTCAATGTATCCGCGGTGGAATTTTCGGAGGGAATGTTTCTGGAGCATATTCTTATGATCCTGCAAGACACCGATCTGCCGCCTGCCTGTCTTGCGTTGGAGTTGACCGAAGCCGTATTGATGAAAAATGTCGATGCGACGATGGCCATTCTTCAGAAACTTAGATCCATGGGCGTCAAAATCGCTATCAATGACTTCGGCACTGGCTATTCAAGTCTTAGCCATTTGTATCAATTTCACATCGATACCTTGAAAATAGATCAATCCTTCGTGACCCACATTTCCTCCAACGGCGACAACGATGTACTGCTCAATTCAATTATTGGCTTAGGAAAAAACTTAAGTTGCCGTGTGATAGCCGAGGGCATCGAAACAGACCAGCAGTTGCAGTTCTTGAAAAGTCATCGCTGCCCGGAAGGCCAAGGCTTTTATCTCGGCGCGCCGATGAATGCCAAAGATTTTTCAGTCATGCTTGAAAATGGCATTCAAACTGATTTATTCGAAAAATCTCCCGGGCGTACCCGCGATAATGTTAAATGAAAATTCCGGAAGGCCGCCGACCGGCAAGGCGTCTACACCAGGTACGCCGGTTGCCATCTGACGTACGTTTACTTCCTTACTCATCGGACTGTTTTTTTTTCGACTCCATGGATAAAGCTTGGCGACCCCAGGCTAAACGCAGAATGTCGATGGTTAAGCTGCGACCAATCAATACGTCCAGTATTTCGAGAAAGGTGATCAATAAAGCGATACTTGCTTCACACGCTTCGATGTAATCTTGTTTAGCCAAGTCATCTTTTAAGCTCGATAAATGAAAATTGATTGAATGTGCGGGCGCATTGAGTTCGATCCAGGAAAAAGTAGCTTTAGTCAAATGGACACTTCTAAGGTAGAGCGATTTAAAGCCGCCGTCGCCAATGATTGAGCTGAGCTCGCGCGCCAGCCGTATCCAGAGGTCAATAGAAACTTCAGGCATGACATCAGGAAGCTGCATCACAGCTCTTCTGATCATTTTCCGCCTTGTAGCATCGATTGCCGCCATAAATTAATCCGCGTACAACAATAATGAAGGATCAATTTTATTGATCGCGGCGGCGCTTGCCGGCTGAATGTTGCTGGTCATCGCGCATACGCTCGGCCAGGCCGAAATTTCGCACCAGAGCCTTGCAGAGAATAAACAATTAAGTTCAATCCACTTTTAACGATTCCCTCCCCCGGCGATGGCTTCGTGCTTGCACGTCGGCCTGCAAAAAAATGGGGATAGCTTTTCGTATGCAAAGAATGGGCCTGAAACCAATTCTGAATTAATTCAACGGTTTGGCGTAACACGGCGCTTCCATCGCCCCAAACGTGTCAAAAATTCCGACAGCAACTTCGGCTTGATTTTCCGAACTCGCTTGCAGCAACTGCGTCAGAGTATGCATTGCTCATTCGTAGCCCATCCTTAATGCTTGGGCTTCATGCACAAGTTCCTCTAACTAATGGTTAATTTGTTTTAATATGTGCCATGGCGGCGGAACGGGGGGAAGCATCATGGGCGAGTCCGAAGTTCTACTCATTAAATTACAAGATTTGTCGCAATTTTTAGCGAGCGGCAATCTCGATGACAATTTGACGAAACAATCCGCGATGGCCGCCAAGCTCGTGGACGCAGAAACTTGTTCGATCATGTTGATCGATGACGGTGAAGGCGAGCATTTGCGCATGAGTGTTTGCGCCAGTTTTGGCCCGCTGTCACCGGCAGCCTGGACGGCATCGATTGGCAAGGGAGAAGGCATCGCCGGAAATGTGCTGGCAACAGGCCGATCACTGTTGGTCGAGGACATCCTGCATTCGCAATTCGCCCATTTGGCGCGCCGAGTCGATGATCCGCGTCGCAGTCTCATGTCGTCGCCGATCAGCATTGAAGCCAAGATTATCGGCATAGTTAACGTCTGTGGCGCCCAGTCGAAGCATACGTTCAGTCAGGTGGATTTACACATGCTCGAAGTGATTGCCATGTTCATCGGCAAATCGATCCAGGTAAACCAACTTCAAAATATTTTGAATTCCCGTTTTACGCAGTTGGCCTTGATGCAGAACCTAAAGGAAGAGGTCGACGGCTCGATCGCCACTGCTTACCAGAACCCCGATCAAGTGGCCAGGATATTGGCGAAATCCTTATTCAAGGAAATGACTAAAGCCGGCTTCGGTTCCGGCCAGATTATTCATGCAGCGTCAGAAATCATCACTCAGCTCAACAACAATTTGAAACGACATAGCGTACGGGTTATTCGCCACGACGAAGGCGCCAAACCCCACAAGCCCCACTGATCATGCTCTGATACGAAGGACGGCCGATGGACATGTATCGATCTCTCATTTCATGGATCTTGTTGTTGAGTATGGCCTTCGCGATTAGTCATGCGGCGGCGCAGAACGCGCAGGCCGGCGAAACTGATCTGGGTCAATTTCCCGGCGCCCCGGAAGCGCTGGTCAAAAGCGCCGTCAATTACGAACACGGCGAAGGCGTATCACGCGATTATCTCAAGGCCGCAGAGCTGTATTGCAAAGCGGCAAAAATGGGCAATGCCGATGCGCAATATGCGCTGGGTTGGATGTATGCGAATGGACGCGGTGTCGGCAAGGACGACGGGATCGCTGCGCAACTGTTCGCCATGGCCGCGGCACAAGGGCATCAGCAGGCGCGCACCATGATGCGTTACACGCAGGCCGCGCCGGGCACGAGCCTGCCTTTATGCTTATTGCCGGAGCAGGCGCCGGTTGTCGACGCGGTAGAAGACGGCATTACGCTATACCAGCAAGGTCCGATTAATAGAATGGTGAAAAAACTCGTCGATCGGCTGGCGCCGCGCTTCCAGGTGGATCCCGGTTTGGCAATGGCAGTCATCGCGGTGGAGTCGGGATTCAATATTCGCGCGAGATCGCCCAAGAATGCACAGGGCTTGATGCAATTGATCCCGGCGACAGCACAACGCTTCCATGTCAGGGATGCGTTTGACGCCGAAGACAACATCAAGGGCGGATTAGCTTATCTGCAATGGCTGCTGACGTTTTTTAAGGGCGATGTGCAACTGGTTGCCGCTGCATACAATGCCGGCGAGGAAGCCGTCGAAACGCACCGCGGTATCCCGCCCTACCCGGAAACCCAAGCCTATGTGCAAAAAATCGTCAAGCTTTACAAAAAAACGAGCCATCCAGTCCCAACAAATCCAGCCAGGACGCCACTGACCGGTACGGGTGAATAAGGTCAACATGACGACATTTGGGACACGTAAAATAACAAACCAGTTTTGACGCTCAAAAGTGGATCCCTCCGATGTGCAACTCAACACGACTGGACAGTCACGGCGCCAAATCCATATAGCGGCGTGAATACGCCTGAAGCATATTCACGCCGCGTCTGCAGCAAATACGGCGGTCTGCTACTCTGATTTGTCCATCCACTAATCGAATCAATCATGAGCCAACTATTTTCCCCTTACACTCTCCGCAGCCTCACCCTCCCCAACCGCATCGTCGTTTCCCCCATGTGCCAATACTCCGCCGATAACGGTGCGGCGACTGCCTGGCACATGATCCATCTCGGCCATCTTGCGTTGTCGGGCGCCGGCATGTTGATGATCGAGGTGACTGCCGTCGAGCCGGAAGGGCGCATCACGCCGACGGATCTGGGTTTGTGGGATGACGCTACCGAGGCGGCCCTGGTGCCTGTCCTCGCCGCGATCCGCAAGCATTCCAGGATTGCCGTGGTCATGCAGCTTGGGCATGCGGGGCGCAAGGGGTCGAGTAACGTGCCGTGGGAAGGCGGACAACAATTGTCGGTTGCAGACGGCGGCTGGATGTCATATGGGCCGTCGGCGGTGCCGCAAAAGGAAGGTGAAGTCGAACCGCTGGCGCTGGATGCTGCAGGCTTGCGGCGCGTGTGTGATGCGTTTGTGCTGACGGCAAAACGCGCAGCGCGCTTGGGGATCGACGGCATCGAGGTGCACGCCGCGCATGGCTATTTGCTGCATCAGTTTCTGTCGCCGATTGCCAATCGCCGCACAGATGAGTACGGCGGTTCGCTGGAAAATCGCATGCGTTTTCCGCTGGAAGTATTCGATGCGGTGCGTGCGGTTTTCCCGGCAGACAAGCCCGTTGGTATCAGGGTGTCGGCAACGGATTGGATGGATGGCGGTTGGGATCTGGAGCAGACCATCGCCTTTGCAGCGGAATTGAAGAAACACGGCGTCGACTGGATCGATGTATCGTCGGGCGGCATTTCGCCTTTGCAGAAAATTACGATTGGGCCCGGTTATCAAGTGGCCTTCGCGCAAGGTGTGAAAGAAGCGACCGGTGTGCACACGATGGCGGTGGGCCTGATCACCGAGCCGCAACAGGCGGAAGAAATCATCGCCGGCGGCAAGGCTGACTTGATCGCATTGGCGCGTGGGATTCTGTACGACCCACGCTGGCCGTGGCATGCGGCAGCTGCACTTGATGCAACGATCGATGCGCCCCCGCAATACTGGCGCTCGGCGCCGCATGGTCAGAGCAAGATATTCGGCGAGACGTTGTTTGGCGGGCGTTGAGTTTTTGCCGTGTGAATACACGGCACATTCTGCGACCTAGCGTAGCGCCGCGAGGGACGTTTCAATTAATTGAAGCAAGATTGCGCGCGACGTCATGTCGAACACCTTGGCGCGCTACGTTAATGGGGTAAGGCGATTGCAGACTTACTGCAAGGCGACTTCGCCCTTGAATACGATGTTCAGCTTCAGACCTGCAATGTCCAGCGTCATAGTTGCAGGTAACGTTTCGGTTCCATTAAGGTCGCCGCTGGTAAGCGCTTTCGCAACAGCCTGCTCGATCTCGCGCTGTGAAGAAATGCCTACGGTCTTCAGTAGTTTACGGATGCTCATGTTAAGCGTTTCGTTGTTCATCTCCGCCTCCGATAGTGAAAAAGTGTCGACACCTTCCCAACAACACTTTTTATTCTATCGAGTTCGTCGACGCCTGTCATCGATCATTTTGATGGTGATGTCCCCAGACAGGGAGAACTTCAGAGGGCGACAGATCTGCGCACGCGCCAGCACGGTTTCGATGTCGGCCGCAACTGTGCTACTCGTGCAACGTATCTTCGACAAGATTTCGAACCAGCGTGTGCTCTTCATCGGTATCCTCCAATTAATCGACTTCACAGGCCTTCAGTCCGATGGACTGATTGGGCTTAATCGATTTTATTAAAAAAAAGCTATGGCCGAGCAGACGAGTCCTATACCGGCCGAAGTCAGCGATCCCAAAATAAGCCAGCGCCTTCTGGTCAATACCGTAATCGCTGCCAGCGCACTTCAAATAGGCTGCATGTATTTGCGGCGCACGTCGGAGAAAACGGGCAGGAAGCGGAGCCGGCCGTTCCGCGGGCCCAAAAAAAATACTTTTCCATCAATGATCATTTTGCTCTCCCACCACACATACCGGGGGGCATCCCTACCTTGCCGAAACGGGACAATACTACTTTTGGCCACTACCCCGCGACATCCGCTTTTACAAGGGTGATACTAATTATCAGGAAAAATTGAAACAAAATGTAATTTAGTTAGGTCGTATGCCATCCATAGACTAAGTAGCGCACTCGCGAAAAAACTAAGGTCTATTGCTGCGATGTTTGTTTGTCTTATTTGAAATTCTTAGGGGAAATGGATAATGATCCGTATTGCCGCCACCGGCTCCCACCGAACCGCGTCTGCCCGCATCAAGCGGCACGCCACCGGCTTTACTCTGCTTGAACTCCTGATCGTGATTCTCATTATCGGCCTTCTCGCCGGCATCGTGACTCCCCGCTATTTCGACCAGCTAGGCAAATCCAATACCAAAATAGCACGCGCCCAGATCTACGCCTTAGGCAAGGTGCTCGATCAGTACCGGCTCGATACAGGGCATTACCCTACTACCGAACAAGGTTTGCAGGCGCTGTCCGCGAAGGTCGACAATGAAGATAAATGGCAAGGCCCGTATCTGGAACAGGCCGTACCGGCCGATCCATGGGGTCGCGATTATATTTATAAATCCCCTGGCGATCACGGCAACTACGATCTCAGTTCACTAGGCGCCGACGGGAAGGTTGACGGCGCCGGTGAAAACGCGGTTATCGGTTCCTGGATGCAACACTAGGAAAACGACATGAGCGATCCGCACATCCTTGAATTCGACATTGTGGCTAAAGCCCAGGCCGGATTTATGCGCACACTGCGCATTGCCGCTGCCGATGCAGAGCTGGCAACGCGGCTTGCCGAACAAGACGGCCTGCGCGTGCTGTCCTGCAAGCAACGCTCCACCGGATTTTTCCCGGCAAGCCGCCGTAAAAGCACGTTCAACCAGGTACGCCTGGATGTAGCCCTGTTCGCCCATGAACTCGGGTCGCTCCTGGAGGCCGGATTGGGAATCATCGAGGGCATCGAAACCCTGGCCGAGAAAGAGCGTTCCTCCGAAACCAGCCGCCTGCTTGAACGCTTGGTGCAGTCCCTTAAGGAAGGCCGGAATTTTTCCTCCGTGATGAGCGACAGGCCGGACGTGTTCCCGCAACTCTTGATCGCCACCATCGCGGCAAGCGAGCAGACCGGCGACATGGCGGATGCGCTGCGCCGCTACTCGATCAATTTCGAGACCCTGCGCGGCATTCGGTCGAAGGCCGTGGGCGCCGCGGTTTATCCGATGATGCTGCTTGCGGTCGGCTTCGTTGTCGTCCTGTTTCTGCTGGGTGTCGTCGTGCCCAAGTTTTCGACATTGATTGAAAGTTCGCGAGGCGAGATACCATTCGCCTCCTTGATCCTGATTCAGATCGGGAAAACCATCAACTTGCACCCGCAAGCGATGGCGGCCATTGTCATCGCCCTGGTATTGACGCTGATATTAGGCATTCGCCGGGCGTCCCGCGCCCACTGGAACCTGCCGATTCTGGAGCGGCTGCCACTGATCGGTACATTGATCCGCATGTTCCGTCACGCACAGTTCTATCGCACCAGCGGCATGCTGATCGAGGGCGGCATTTCTGCGGTTCGCGCCTTCGAGATGTGCGGTGAGCTGCTCAGTCCCCCGGACCAGCAAAAACTTTTGAGCGCGGTGGCTTCCATTCGCGAGGGCTGCGCGATCGGCCCGGCTTTACAACGTGTCGGCCTCGCAGATCCGGTAGGGCTGCGCATGCTCACGGTTGCGCAGCGCACCGGGCAATTGGCGGAAATTCTGGCGCGCATCGCCACTTTCCAGGAAAACTCTTTGTCGCGCGCCATTGAGGTGGCGACACGCCTGTTCGAACCTGTGTTGATGCTGTTCATCGGTCTCGTCATCGGCGCCATCGTGGTGCTCATGTATTTGCCCATTTTCGACCTTGCCTCCAGTCTCCAGTGAGCACCATGAAAAACGAAACCATTTCGCTCAAGCGAGTTTTAGATGCCGAATCCATCATCGAGATGCAGCGGCAATCCGATTCCATGCTCGGAACGATGGAGCGGATAGAAAAAAGCTTCGGCGCCGATTCCGCCGATTATCTCGAGGCTGCCGCGACCTACTTCAAGATGCAGGCGGTCACGATAGACGACATGCGCAAGATGACACCCGATTTCGGCCTTATTCCGTTTGTCGAGGCCGGCAAGAGGAGCTGTGGCGCATTCTCGGACCCCGATGGCAAGTTGGTGCTGGTGACCGCCGACCCCCTCGACAGCCGGACCCGGGCCTGGATTTACGCGCGCCTGCGCAAGCGCGGGGAGCAGGCGCCCAGCTGGGGTGTCGCTTCCATCGGCGATCTACGATCCTACCTGGTATCGATGCAGAAATCGGTGCGCGCGATGGACTCCGTCGGCATTTCGGACGGCGCCGCCGCAAGCGACAGCGCAGCCATATCGATCTCGATTGAAGGCATCAGCAGTACGGAAAGTCAGATCGTGCGCCTGGTCAATTCAACCATCTACGATGCGTTGCGCGCAGGCGCCAGCGACATTCATCTTGAAACCCGGGCGCAGGGCATGGACATCAAGTACCGCCTTGACGGCGTGCTGACGCTGATCAAGCACATCGACGGCAGCGACACCTCCGCGCAGGTGCTCTCGCGCGTGAAGGTGGTTTCCGAACTCGACATCGCCGAACGCCGGATTCCGCAGGACGGCCGCTTCAAGGTGCTGGCCGAAGGCCGGGAAATCGATCTGCGGGTATCGATCATGCCCAACCTGTTCGGTGAGGATGCGGTGTTGCGCATACTGGACCGGTATCACCTGGCTGGCGAACGAAAGGCCCTGACGCTGGAAACCCTGGGGTTTTACGAACCGGCCATGGCTTTTGTGCGCCGCCTTTCGTTGCTGCCGTACGGATTGCTGTTGGTCACCGGCCCCACCGGCAGCGGAAAAACGACGACGATCTATGCCGCCATCTCGGAAATCAATACCGGTCTGGACAAGATCGTCACTATCGAAGATCCGGTGGAGTACCAGTTGCCGGGCGTGCTGCAAATCCCCGTCAACGAAAAGAAAGGACTTACCTTCGCTCGCGGGCTTCGCTCGATCCTGCGCCACGATCCTGACAAAATCATGGTGGGTGAGATCCGCGACGCGGAAACCGCGCAAATCGCGGTACAGGCGGCGCTGACCGGCCACCAGGTCTTCACCACCGTCCACGCCAACAATGTGTTCGATGTCATCGGCCGATTCGCGAACATGGGCGTGGACTCCTATAGCTTCGTCTCGGCGCTCAACGGCATCCTGGCGCAGCGGCTGGTCCGCGTCAATTGCCCGATGTGCTCTATCGCCGACCCGCCTTCGGCGGAACTCATTGAACGCTCGGGACTGCGCAATGCCGCGCTATCGGGTTTCGATTTCAAGCGCGGCCTGGGCTGCGCGCATTGCCGCGGCAGCGGATTCAAGGGCCGGCGCGCCATTGCCGAAACATTGCCTCTTGACGATACACTGCGCGACCTGATGGTTGAGCGCGCGGCATTATCCCGGATCAAGCAGGCGGCCAGGCAGGCAGGACTGCGAACTTTGCGCGAAGCGGCGGTCGATATGGTCGCATCGGGTCTGACTACACTTGAGGAGATCAATCGTGTTACTCCCGTGGAATAAAACAGTGCAACTGGTGATCGATACCGGCGAGGTCACGGCGCGAGTGGCTTTTCGCGGCGCGCCGATAGTAGACATCGTTACACCCGTCGCCGTGATCGAAGATGACTTCGGCCCGTATGGCGACATCGCCGGCGCAATCCGCAATACGATCGCTCAGCTATCGGCCCAGGCGTCCCGCCCTTTTCACACGGTCGATGTGATCATTGCCGATAGTTTCGTCTTTTACGACGTGCTGGAGATGGATGCGCGCCTGCTGTCGTCTTCCGATTTGAATCGGGCTGCCGGGCTGGGGCTCACAGATACCCTGGGCATGAATGCCGGCGAATTGACGATCCGTTGCTCCGTCCAGAAAGGAGGGCTCAGCGTCGTGGTATGCGGCGTCCCTGTGGCGCTTCTGGACGTAATCAAGCACGAGATCAAAGTGGCGGGATGCAATTTGAACCGCCTGGAACCGGCGTTCGCCGACTTCCTGAACCACCACCGTTCAGTGGTCGATAACCGCCATGCCTTGATCGCGCGGGTGAAAAACTATTCCCTGATGCTGGGTTTACTGCGCGATGGAATCTGGCAGGCGTTCGCCGCAGAGCGCTTGTCAACCAATGCATGGACCGAATTGCGCGACTGCTGCGACGCATTTTGCAGCCGCATCAGCGTAATCGACTACGAAAGCCTGCCAATATTATTTGATGCTGAAATCGTCGACATTCCGGCGCACGCTCGCGACCGCTGGCGCCCGCTGGCAATCGCCAACGAAATCTTCTAGGAGTCACATCGTGTCTTCGCTTCGTTATCTCGATCTGAATTTCGGCATCCGCCGCAGCAATTCGCAGCCGCTTGGCGCCGCCATTTTAACGGTGGGCGTTGCCGCCGGCGCATATGCATTATTGCAATTGAGTTCGGCATACGATGCGCGAAGAATCGAACAGATCGAAAACGACGCGCTGGCCAAGCGCAGAAATTTTTCGCAAAGCGATGCCGGCGACCGTGCCAGGATTTCACCGGCCCAACTGCAGAGCTATCGCAATGCCGCAGTAGTTGCGAACCAGTTGCGCATGCCCTGGGACGATCTTCTGGGGATGCTCGAATCGGCGCCGATGGGAAATGTCGCGCTTCTATCGATAGAACCGATCCCGGCACGGCATCAACTGCGGCTTATCGCGGAGGCGCGGGATATCTCGACGATGCTCGACTACCTCAGCTATCTGCAGCAGCAACCGATTCTGCACCAGGTCATCTTGAGTTCGCACCAGATCCAGCGCCAGTCGCCGGACTCGCCGGTGCGTTTCCAGATTCAGGCGCACTGGAGCGAGAATTGAAAATGAACATCAATTCCACGTTGCTGACAATACGCCACGAGCTTATCCGCCGGCTGGGATTAAAGGGAGCGCTCGGGCTGGCGCTTATCGTCCTGACCGTGTTGATACTGCTGCTGATTGCACCGCGCCTGCAAAAAGAAGCCGGGCAGACCAGGTTGCAGACTGCCGCGCAGTTAAAGGCGCTCAACAGTGACCGCCAGGTCCGCCAGAAGACGCCGGAAACCGGCGACCAGATCGCACAATTCAATGCATGGTTTCCGGCAATCGGCCGAAATGCGGAGGACCTACGCCGCATATTGGAAGTGGCCGACAGGGTCAAGCTTGTGATCAATAAAGGGGACTACCAGATTTCAGGCGACACGGGCATGGCCTTCGTCAAGTATGAGGTCGTGCTGCCGGTTAAGGCGAACTACGGCACCATCCGCAATTTCGTCGCAGGGGTACTCAACACAGTACCGTATGCCTCGCTCGTCGAATTGCGCATGGAGCGTCCCGCGGCAAATAACGACGTGCTCGACGCGCGCATTCATTTCACTCTCTTTTATCGCGAGATTTGATATGAGACTCCTCTTTACCCGCTACCGAAAATTGGTCCTGGCGCTGCTCGTAGGCATTCTGGCGTTATATTCCTCGCTGCATTTTCGACAAGGCTTTACCAAGGCCAGTCCGGTCGAAGCGGAGAGCCGCGCACGGGGCCGCGTTGCGCCGGCCTCTGTCGAGGAAAAACCATTGGCGATAAGCTTGCCCGAGCGCACCGATCTGAACGAGGCGCCGAAAGGCAATTTGTTTGCCTCGACCAGTTGGGCGGCGCCGACGCCTCCGCCTCCGCCTCCGCCCGCGGCAGCTCCGCCGCCACCGCCGCAGGCCCCTCCGTTGCCGTACAGTTTTGTAGGACTGCTGGAAGATAGCGCCAAACCGACTGCCTTTCTATCCAACAAAGAGGCGCTCCTGATCGTGGCCGCTGGCCAGACGATAGACGGCAACTACCGGATCGATAAGGTCAGTTCCAAGGAAATAATCCTGACATATCTGCCCCTGAATCAGAAGCAGATCATTCAAATCCAAGGAGGACTATAGTGCGCCATCCCACAATTTTTTCCAGCTTTCGACTGGCGCGTCCGCTCGCGACGCTGCTGATCGCCGGCATCCTGGCCGGCTGCGCCGCTCAGCGTTATAACCAGCAAGGGCAACGTCAGATCGAGCAGGGACAAACCGAACAGGGATTGCAGAACCTGCGCCACGCCAGCGTTTTGGAGCCCGACAATTTGCGCTACCGGCTCGATTACATGGATCACCTTAATGATGAAACCAGAAAATTGGCACAGCGCGGTGAAGCCCTGCGCATATCCGGTGAATTCGACGACGCGCGCGATCATTTTTTGACGGCGCTCAGGTTCGACCCATCCAATGAGCGCGCCAAACGCGGCATCGCCGATGTTGAGCGGGATATCCGCCACGCCGAGATTCTCTCTGAGGCGGAGAAACAGTTCGCTGCCGGCAAACTCGATGCGGCCAAGGAGCGCCTCAAGCTGGTGGAGCTCAGCGACCCGTCCAATAAGCGCGGACGGGACCTGATGCGCAAGATAGACGACGAATTCGACAAGCAGCGGCGCACAAAGGAAGCGGTAGTTGCAAGCCAATCCATATTGAAAAAACCGATCACCCTGCAATTCCGCGATGCCAATCTGCGCATGGTGTTCGAGGCGCTTTCGCGCACCACCGGCCTGAATGTCATCTTCGACCGCGACGTGAGGCCCGATTTGAAGACCACCATCTTCGTACGGTCGGGAACGATCGAAGACACAGTTGATTTGATTCTGCTGCAAAGCCAGCTTGAAAAGAAAACGCTCAACGCCAATACGATGTTCATCTATCCCGCGATTCCGGCGAAACAGAAAGAGTATCAAGAACTCAAGGTACGTACTTTCCAGATCTCCAACGGCGACGCAAAATATATCCAAAGCATGCTAAAGAACGTGCTGAAGATCAAGGAAATACAGGTCGATGAACACAGCGGCATGCTGGTTCTGCGCGATACGCCTGAAGCGCTGTCGGTGGCTGCCAGAGTCATTGCAGCGCACGATCTGGCCGAGGCAGAAGTCATGCTTGAGGTTGAAGTGCTGGAAATTTCGCGCGACAAACTAAGCAATCTCGGCATAGAGTGGCCGGATACTTTCAGCTTGTCGACCCCGCCAGATGCAGCCGGCGGTGCGCTGACATTCGGTGCGCTCAAACACGTGACCGGTAATCAGCTGCTGACGACCCCGCTGCAAGCGACCCTGAATTTCAAACTGCAAAACACGGACGCGAATCTGCTGGCCAGCCCGCGCATCCGGGTGCGCGACAACGAAAAGGCGAAAATTCTCATCGGCGACAAGGTTCCGATCATCACCAATACCGTCACGCCCGTATCGACCGGCACCCCTGTCGTTACAGGCTCGGTCCAATATATCGATGTCGGCATCAAGCTCGAAGCCCAGCCGCACACCTACCCCGAAGGGGACGTTGGAATCCTGCTCAATCTCGAAGTCAGCAATATCGTCAAGGAAATCGCAGGACCGGCGGGATCCCTCGCCTACCAGATCGGCACACGGATGGTATCGACGAGCCTGCGTCTGCATGACGGCCAAACGCAGATTCTTGGCGGATTGATCAGCGACTCCGACCGCAATACCGCTTCCAAAGTACCAGGCATCGGTCAGCTTCCAATACTGGGACGTTTGTTCTCCAACAATAACGGCGACCGCACCAAAACCGAGATAGTGCTGTCGATCACTCCCCGCATCTTACGCGCCAAGGCCGTCGCCGAAGACGCCACGGCAGACGTCTGGTCGGGTACGGAAGGCGCGATCCGGGAAAACCCCTTGCGTCTCGATCCGGTCTCCAGCGCGGGTTCTACTCCCGTCAATCCAGCAGTCGGCGCCGGCAATCAGGTCGAGCCGGCGGTACCGGCGCCGGCCCCGACTCCGCCCGCTCCTACCGCTCCTGGCGGCGCTGTTGCGCCGGCGGCTCCGTCTCCTACAGCGCCAGCGCCGGCCGCAGGTCCCGTCATCCCGGTTGTGGGCGCGGGCCCCGAAATATCATGGAACTCGGCGGTGCTGAGTTTCGTCGAAGCGACTCTCGGGGATGTGGACGCCCCGCGGCTACTGCCTGTCGACTGCCATGATTCACCAATTTCGTGCATTCATAGCGGACATTTCAGAAACTTCATATTGAAGAAAAAGTCAACATCCACATGAAACGCGACGGACGAACTCTCGGCCACACAACCTTGGAATATATGGATACCAGGGAGATGCGTGGCTTCACGCTGATCGAAGTGGTCACTACGCTGGCCTTGGTGGGCTTGTTGGCGCTGGTGGCGCTGCCTCTTTTCGAAATCACGTCGGTGCGCGTGAAGGAAACGGAACTGAAACTTGCGTTGCGGCAGATTCGCGGCGCACTCGATGCTTATAAAAAGGCTTCGGACACCGGTCAGATTCCTAAACTCGCAGACGAATCCGGCTATCCGCCTTCTCTGGAAATACTGGTCAACGGCATAGAAAATCCGGCAGATCCCAAGCACGTGCGACTGGTCTTTTTGCGCCGCATTCCGCGCGACCCGTTTTTTCAGGACGCAACACTACCGGCCGAACAGACCTGGAGTCTGCGCAGTTACGGAAGCCCGCCCGACGCTCCCCAGCCGGGCGCGGATATATTCGATATAGCCTCGCAGTCGACCCGCCAGGGTCTCAACGGCATTTACTACAAGGAGTGGTGACCGTGCTACGACATCCTGCCACGCGCTCGCGGCAAACGATCGCAACCCGCAACAGCGGCTTCACCCTCATCGAAATGGTGATTGTGCTGGCGCTGATCGGCCTGCTTCTGACGCTGGCCGTGCCGCGCTATTTCATGGCGTTCGACAGCGGAAAAGTCAAGGTGCAGCAACAGAACCTATCGTCGATACGCGACGCGCTCGACAAATTTTTCGGCGATCAGGGCCGCTATCCGGAAACGCTTGATGAATTGGTTGGAAAGCGCTACCTACGCAGCGTCCCGGTCGACCCTCTTACTGAGAAGAGCAACTGGACTATCGTCGCCCCGAATGATCCGGAACTGGGCGGAGTATATGACGTGCTCAGTTCTGCCGGGGCGCGCAATGATACGAAATAAGCACCTCGATAAGCGGCCCGAAAGCGGTGTCGCATTACTCGCGTTCCTGCTGACGCTGGCATTGCTATCGGTGGCGCTCATGGGTGCTGTTAGCTGGTGGTCGTTCGAACGGCAGCGTGAAAGCGAAGAAGATCTGCTGTTTGTCGGCAATCAGTATCGGATGGCGATCGAGCGGTATTACTATGCGACGCCCGGCGCAGTCAAAGTGCTCCCATCGAATATGGAGGATTTGCTCCAGGACGACCGCTTCCCGGCGCCGGTACGGCATCTGCGCCGCCTCTATCCGGATCCGATAACAGGCGAACCGTTCGAATTGCTCCGCATCGGCGACCAAATTAACGGGGTGGCGAGCAAGTCGACCAAACCGGCAATCAAGCGCAGCGGCTTTTCCCCGCCCTACACCGGATTCGAAGGACTCGAAACCTACGACCAATGGAGGTTCTTGTTTAGCCCGCCGCGCCGCAGAAATTCATCCAGATCTTCACCGTCCGTACCGTCAACATCGACAAAGACAAGGGGAACGCCATGAGTAAACGAATCTTAATCGCCGAAAATCATAATTTGCTGCGGGAAGGTCTGCGATCCATGATCATGAGGCTTCCCGACTACGAGGTAGTGGGTGAAGCCACCAACGGCAAAGAGGCCATTCATAACGCCATTTCATTGCAACCGGATCTCATCCTGATGGATCTCTCCATGCCCGGCATAAGCGGCATCGAGGCTATCGCGCAAATCAAGCGACGCATGGCAAGCATATACATTCTTGTGCTGTCGGGTTACAAGACCGATGAATATGTACGGGAATCTTTGCGCGCGGGGGCCGACGGCTACGCGCTCAAGGATTCCTCATATGAAGAATTCGTTCGCGCCATACATACGGTGATCACGGGTAAAAAATTCATCTGCCCGGATTTGTCCATTCACTTGATCGACATCATTTTGCATCGCGACCTCCCCGCACCCACCGCCACGCCGTGGGACACGCTCACCTCGCGTGAACGCAGCATCCTTAAACTCATCGCTGAGGGATGCACTAATCGCCTGGCGGCCGAATTTCTGAATATCAGTTCAAAGACTGTGGAAAAACATCGCGCCAATCTGATGCACAAGCTCGGTTTGAAAAATGCGGCCGAACTCGTTCTTCTTGCGCTCGATAAAGGTTTAATTGAAAACAGGGTAGTAGCAAGGACATTTGACCGGCGGCCCGGTGCGTTGCGGGCGGCGCGCATTCAACCGGCGGACGATTGCGGCAACAAATCGGATGCGACCGCCTGCAGCGTCCAGTGGGCATCCACTGTCGTGCCGCCATTTCCGGACTGAATCAATAGCACGCCGCCGGTCGACTCGACCCTCTCATTCATGCTCTTCAAGCCGAGACCACATCGGTTGACCATCTCGAAGTAAAGTTGATTCGCATCGAAGCCGGTTCCATTATCTTGAATGACCAGGAGCAGACTGGCATGTTCGACCCGCAGCGAGAGCACTATCTCGGACGCATTGGCATGCTTGGCGACATTGTTCAACGCCTCCTGGATGATGCGATAGATCTCCAGCTTGAGTACTTTCGGGATTTCCGCTTCGATCACGTTGAGATCAAGCTTTAGCGACAGATTCCTGTAGGCTCGCCGGTAATTACGGCAATGCCATTCGATGGTCGGAATCAGTCCCAGGTCGTCCAGGCTGCTGGGGCGGAGTTCCAGCGAGATACGCCTGACTTCACACATCGCCTCGCGCAGGCACTCCACCGTTTCATCCAGAACCCGGCTACCCAATTCTGGTTCGCCATCCTTGATGTGCCGCGAGGCGTCTTCCACCATGAACTTGATCATCGTCAGCGCCTGGCCGAGCCCATCGTGCAATTCCGAAGACACCCGCTTGAGCTCGACTTCGTGGGCGGCGATTAAACGATTGGAAAATTGTTGAAGCTGCGATTCGGACCGGTGCAAGGTCTGCAACAAGGCGTTGTGATTGCTTTTTTCCGTGAATACCAGCAGCAACGAACGCGTAACGCCATCCGTATGCTCAATGGGCTGAGGTACCACGCAGAGCGGGCTTTTCCGGCCGGTGCGGCCTCTTAACACCAGATCGAACGATTCAAACTTGCCTGATTTCATGCTTGGAATCAGGATTTCATCGAGCTCGCGCCTGCCGTCTATCACAAGTTCCGTCAGCAAGGTGTCGACCAGATCCTCCGGCTTGAAACCGATCATCGCGGCGGCCGTCTCATTGATGCTGACGATCCCGCCGTTGCAGTCGACAATCATGGAGGCGATCCCGATAAGTTCGGTCAACTCGCCGAATTGCGCCTTCGACAGCTCCAGTTCACTACTCATCTTGTGCATCGCCGTCATTATCTGCTGCAGCTTTATCATGATTGGGTTCCTTTAAGAGCCTGCTTCATCTGTCCCACCATTGCATATCGTTTATCAATATTGGGGCGGCTTTCCCGCCGGCATCGCATTGGGATTGGTAGTCCCCTTCGATTGCCTCGGCCGCGCAACGGGCGGCGCAACGCTCGCCGGCGCCTTTTCCGTCGTGGTTTTCGCTGGCGCCGCAGCCTGGCCGGATGTCGTCGCGCCCGATTCGCACCGGTCTGCCGTATCGGCTGCAGCCTGCACCGAAGCGAGATTTTCTCCCACACTCGAGCCGCCTCCGAACAATGAGAACATGATCAGTAGGACACGAAAGATTGATGCCCGGTGAACGATAGTTTTCATGGACGACCTCTTCTTTTCTTCATCGAACGGCTCACCTGCAGAGGGCGCTCCTATCGGGCGGGCGCAGATATCGGGGCAGCGAAAATTGCCTCACTCAAGACCGGATTGACTGAGACATGCTCGACAATAATTCGTTCGAGGGTGCGAGCGCCGCCTATCGATGTGTCGAGAATATGGGGAATCTGAAGGCCATTGACCTTATTGTAGGCAGAAAAATACGTCTCGACCGGCCAGGCCGTTCCCCCCACGATACGGGTGCCGTCGATTTTCGCATCGAGAAAGGTCTCGGCATCGATCCAGAGATGGCGCTCCTGCCCGTCGCGCAACGTCAACTTCAGGCGATAGGTTTTCCGTCCATCCACCAATTCGGTCCCTTCCAGCAGCACTTTGGTATTTTTTGCCGCGCTGTCGATCAGGGGTCCGTCCAGATCCTGCTGTACGGAGGCGGTGCGCGCCGCCTCCGGACTGTATTGACGCACGACGGCCCCGTTGGATGAAGGCGTCACAGTCCAGCCTTGCACGCCATCGAAGACCTGGACGGCGCTCACGCCCTTGTACTGGATTTCGAGATACAGCTTGTGAGGACGCTGCATATGCAGCGTGAAGGGCACTCTCATGTCGCGTGAATCCGTCTCCATCTTTTGACGGGCGCTCCGGCGCGCCTTGCCGGCGCCATTGAGCGCATTGAGATCGACCGCTTCCATGCGGCCGAATTCGCTCAGGCTGGTGACTGCGCGCCATGTCTCGAGACCGCCGCGGGCCGCCGCATTGTGTTCGATAATTTCCTCGACGGCGGGTAGCCGCCCTTGCGGATTTTCCACGGCCATATCCGGCCGGTTCGATTCGGCCGCCTTTGCGTTGATCGCCACAGTCAGCATTACCGCCAGCGTCATCATGCACAGTTCTTCGTTTTTCATGATTGTCCGTTTGACTGCGCTACGGTTTTGCGAAACGCGCATCGGGAAGGTCGGCGTTAATCGCCACTTTATTGATGATTATTTTTTCGGATTCTTTCAAGCCGGTTCCGCGCGTCTCCATGACGAAAGGAATCATCACGTTGTCGACACGGCGATAATCGCCCAACAGCGTCGTCATGGTGAGCGAACGGCCGCCGATATCCCTGACGCCATCGACCTTGATATCCAGAAACGTGGAAGCATCCACCCATACCCGGCGTACATCTCCATTGCGCAACGTGACTTTAAGCTTATAGGCCTGCACGCCATTAACGTTGTCCATGCCTTCCATGTGGATCGCGCTTCCCTTGGCGGGGGCATCGATGAGCAGGCCGTCGAGTTCCTGCTGCGATGCTGCGATCTTCATTTCGACGGGGCTGAACGGTTCGGCCTCGGAGCGCCCCATGAATGGACGCAGTTTCCAGCCGGCGCTACCGTCGTAGACCTGAATCGCGGTGTGCCCAGCAAAGTCCAGTTCCAGTCGGTTCTTGTGCGGCCGTTTCATGTCAAGCCGAAATGGCAGCGCAATGACGTCGTCTTTTTTCACCGGCCCCTCAGTGATCATCATGCGCATTTTCCCGCGGCTCGGACTGGGCGGCGCCGATGCGGGGCTATCTACCGTGCCGGCCGGCGTCGGGTGTGTCCGACCCACGTCCATATTGCCTGCAAAAGAGATCGAATGGATTGCGCGCCAAGCGGCGCCGCCACCGCGCGCCGCCACATTCTTTTCCACCACTTGCGCCGCGCTCAAGGTGCGCGTCTCGGCCCTTGACGGCGTCGACAGGACAACCATCGCAGTCAGGACGCAATGCCATTTCAGAAGGCCGAATATGATGGATTTGCTGTTCATGATGTACTTTCCTCTTATTATTTAATGACGTTCCCGCGCGTTTATTCCACCACCAGATCGTCGACATGGAATGGTCCGATCTCGATATTGACCCGGTTGCCGCGTTGAACCACTTTGTTGGCATTCCCGAAAATGATGAAATAGTCGCGGCCGGCCGCCAGCGAAGTCGCTTGCCGCAATTCGCCGATATTTTCCATCGCCGGAACGGCAAGCATCGCGCCGCTGGTCTTGTCGGTCAAATAAGGCTTGGCTTGACGGTCGAGCAGCAGTTTCGCCTTTTCGGGGTCGATCACACGGTATTTGAACTGCAGCATCCATCCCGACGAGACCAGCCGAATCCCAAGGATGTTAATGCCCCATGTCCGCTCGAATTGGGGATTCCGATAGATGCGCCAGACGCGCGCGGCGTCCCGCGGATCTTCCTTGACGCCGGCGCACACCGGACCGCAGATACCGATCGCCGCGGCAATAGCGAAAGCGCCGGCAAGGCCTCTTCTCCGATTCATTCCGTTCCCCATCATCGGACCGCGCCGCTCAAGGTCGCGATCTGCGTGTTGTTTGCCACACCGCCGCTATTGTTGCGCACCACGACGGTCCCGTTCACCGGCAATCCGTTCTTTGGCGGATTGAAAGCGACCGTGATCAGGCACTTGCCGCCGGCCGCCAGGCTGCTGCCGCAATTGTTTGCAATGGAGAACGCCGCATTACTGGACATAATGTTGGCGATCGCAAGCGCGGCACTGCCGGTATTGGACAATTGCAAGGTACCCGTGCCGCAGGCCGGCTGTCCGTTCACGCCGCAGTTGAGCGGCGAATGGATCAACGCCGGCGTCAGGCCGCTCAGACGCGCAACAGGCAAAGCTGTCTGGTTGGCCGGCGCCCCGATCGCGATCAGAGCATTTGCGCCGGCCGCGAGTGCAGGTGCAGGCGCAGGTGCTGGCGTGGCGGCGAGAAATGCCGGCCTTATCGCGGCGACGGTGTTTGCGGCGGTCGTGAGCGCGGCGGTGCGCGACGCCAGGAACGGCGGTATCACGCCACCGATGGGTAATACGCCCGCCACCTGCGTCGCACCGATGTCATAACCGGGTAAGCGGAGCAGCGTAGGACGCGGCGCACCGAAATAATCGACCGAATTGGCCGCTACGCGGCTGGCCGGTTCGGCGCCTATCCCGGTGTTGTATGCCGAGCCGGTTGCAGAAATGCGATAGTCTCCGTATAGCACCACACCCGGCTGCAGCGGATCGGTTAAGGACAAGGGGCCGTATCTCAGATCGACAAAGTTGCCCGCCTCATCGAGCGTGACGCCGGCGATTATGCTGAACGGCGGCAGGAACGGCTGCCCCGGTTCGAATTTCATTCCCGGATTGGCGCGCGGACCGTTGCAGTAGGTCTTCATCAGTCCCGGATCGTTGACGCTTACGCCTGGCGGCCGATTACTGCTATAGATCGAACCTGCCGGCGAGAGCACCGAGTTGTACAGATTCGTCAGCGTGAAATTGGAGACCGCCGCCGAGGCGTCGCCGACCGTACCGATATCCCAGTACGCAGGCGCGCCCGTGCAATCGCCGGCATTCGCCGATGGTGGAAGCACGATGCATGTACGGACGTTCGTATCGTTGCTGGAACAGACATTGGAGGCGCCGGCGCCGCCGGTAGCGTCGACGAAGAACGACCGGTTATGCCAGATGATGTCATTGAAGATGTCCGGGTTCGAATACGTATTGCGCGCCTTGGTCGCCGCTGGCGGCACAGTGGTCGAAGCGGCCGTCGGCAGCACTGCGAGCAGCGCCGGCGATGTCATTTCGGTGCTGACGCCCGCCGGATTCGCATACGAAGTAGTCGGACCGCGGCCGTTGGTGCCGAACAGGGCCCCCACGATTGCGGCGCTATCGTTGTTTGCAATCGTATTTTCATGAATGACCGCATTGAGCGTGTCGACCAGTGAGATCCCGCCGCCCGACCATCCGGCCACGTTATTGGTGATGATGTTATTGGTGATCGACGCCCGATACCACTTTGACGGATTGTTCGGATTCCTGATGACATCGTTGCCGTTGACCTGTTGCAGGCGAATGCCGCCGCCATGGCCGGATTGGGCAAAATTGCCCACGATCAGATTCGAGTCGATAGTGATATTTCCCGCACCGTTTGAAAGCGTGGTGGCGGTGGTGAGATCGCCTTCGATATCAATGCCGCCCCCATGCACCGCCGCGGTCTGCTGCGAACTCTGGTTGAACAGGATCTTATTGTGCGCGATCACACCGTTCATATTGACGCCGATGGCGCCGATGCCGCCGCCGTCGCCGTTGCTGTAGTTGCCGCAAATGAAGTTGTAATTCACTTCGTAGTTATCGGTGCCGGTACAGATCGACACTCCCGCGCCGGCGCCGGTTGCATTGACCGCGCCCGCACCGGGTGTGAACTCGGTGGTGCCATTCTTGGTGATGGCGTTGTGATGGATCTTGACCCCGATGTCGTAGCCATAGCCATCGACAGGAGGGGTTTCTTCCTCGAACGGCGAACCGATGCGCAAGCCGCCGTGCATCGAGCTTGAGTTGCTGTAGATACGGTTATTGGAAATTTCAAGTCCATGCGCCCAACCATTGGCGTAGATGCCGCCGCCGCCGTCGCTGCCGGTGATGCTCAGGCCGTCAATGCGCGCCTTGGCGCAATAGAAATTCGAATCTCCCCTATTCCAGCCGGTCGGCTGCACGGCAACCTGGCTCGGCACCCCGTTGTTCTTCGCGATGACCGCGAAATAATCGCTCGGTCCGTTGGCCGGCGCGGTCGCGCTGCCGCAATCGCTTTGCGGCAGGTTTTTGGAAAGCACCACGACGCCCGAACCTTCTTCGGTGGCGAGGATGGTCGGTTCGAGCATCACGATGCCTCCCGTGATCGGCTGTTGCGTCGGCAGCGGATCGACTTGGGGCATATTGCTCAGATTGCCGGTGGTCGGGTCGATACCGAACAGTTTATTGATCCTGGGTCTCCAGTCTTCCAGTTTCTGGGTCGGATATTTTGCCGCATTGATGACCACCGATGCAGCGCCTACGCCCTGAAGCTGCACCGGCTTCCACATGATCACCAGTTCGGGATAAATTCCTTCATCGACGATGATCAGATTGCCCGGCTTGGCGGCATCGATCGCATCCTGGATCGGGTGCGGGAAACCCACTCCGGTCGTGGAGGCGGTTGTCGGACTGGAAAAGGCGGGTTTGACCACCGCCGGGGCCGGACCGCCGACATTCACGGTAACCGAGTCCACGCTGGACAAGCCGGCCGCATTCCTGATGATCAGTTCGCCGGTGGCCGCGCCGGGAGGCACTGTGGCGGTGATGGCGGCGTCGGACCATGACACATTGATCAGTGGAATGCCGTTTACGCTGACCGTGCCCGGCGTCGAACCGAATCCGTAATGCCGCTTCACGATACGCTGATTAAACGGTGCAGCCGTCGCGCTCGGCCCCTGGTAAGCCGGGTTCGGCACGTCGGCATCGCCCAGCGCCGTGATCTTCAGCGTATGCGTGCCGTCCGCGGCTGCCACCCATGGCCCGATGCCGTCGCCATCCACACGCTTGATCGACGGCGTACTGTCGGGATAACTGCAGTCCGGCGGATTGTAGCCGTCGGCGAACGCGGCCACCGGCACCACCGGCGTATCCAGGTATACAGTTGCTCCCGGCATGTATGGCCACTCGTAGCAGAAATTGCTGAATGACGGGTTGAACAGCGGATCGGTAATCATCTGGCCGAAAGTGGACGAGCCTGGACGCGTGTCTAGTATCGGGCCCGGATCGTTCATGCAGCTCTGCAGCATATTGGGGGAGTATCCGCTTGGATTGGGCACGTTGACTTGCCATGTCGACGGCGCCATGCCGTTAAAAGTACCCCACTGGTCGGAATAGACCCTGGAAATTTCCACACCGTTCATGTCGCGGACGGAAATCGGCGCATAGGGGACCGCGAATTTCTCGCCGAAATCGGGCGACATGGCATTGATCTCGGTGGCTGCGTCGTTAAGGATCATTCCGGTGTAATGCGCCGCCACCGGCGTATTACTGAAGATGAAGAAACTCGCTTTGGCGGTGGACTGATCTGCAAGCAGCACTTCCTTGCGATCGCAGAGCGGTTTGAGCACTCCCGCGAATGGCGCTACCTGGCCGGAGCCGGGGAAAAGGCTCATGAAATCGGGGACCGTGCGCATCGTACCGGCACAATTCGGAAACTGCTGTTTGGCACCCTGGAATCCAAGACTGGTGGTCGGATTATTCGGATTATTCGGGTTGTAATAGGCGGCCACCTGTGCCTGATCCGGCATGATGAAAATATTGGCAAGCGTGTTGAATTGCTGTGCCGCGGGCGCCACCCATGCATCGCCGATCAGAATGTTCTTGTCTTCTTCTTTGACGATTTCGTATCCTGCGGGCGGAATAATCTCGACCACATATCTGCCCGGAGCAAGAGGCTGGCCGGCCGAATCGGTATTGAATACATAGGCGCCATCATAGACCGCCGGCTGAACCTGGTTCCACAAATGGAAGCCGTCATAACACTTGAACTGGTTGGCCGTGCCGAGCGTATAGGTCAGGAACGGATCCTGCGAATCCTGCCCGGGACAAACCATATTCCGTGTGCCGTCGGCTTTGACGCCGTTGGCGTAGTCGTCCCAGCTGGTGGTGGTCGTGGAATTGACCAGCGTCAGCGCTGCCGTACCGTCTGCATTGAGCGTCTTGCTGTAAAGGTTGACTTTCACGCGCGGCACTCCGGGTTCCCATTTGAACTGAAGCTCGAGACTCGGATCGTCAAAACCACGCGTCGAGGCATACACGACCATGCCCTGGATGCCGCCGTTTTCGCCGACGTTCAGAGGACGCTTGCCCCAGTCGAGAATCTGGGTCTGGTTGATGAAACCCTGCAGGCCTTCGTACAGAACGTTTCCGCTATCCTTGCGGTTCGTGCCGTTGCCCAATCCCGCCGGCACCGCGCCGAAACTCTTGCCGGAGACCGGGTCATTCCATACGTATGAAGAGTTGAGAATACCGCCGGTTCTGGTGCATGGCATGGCGCTGTTCTGATTGGCCGCGCCGACTGCGCCCTGCCCGTTGGCCGGATTATAGGTCGCGCAATCGGGCAAACCGCCGGCATCGACCGTCACGTTGACGCCGGTGTTGGCAAAGCGGGTACGGTCCGATTCCACCACATACCAGTTAAACAGCGGGAACAGCTCATTAAATACCGCATTGCCGTCGGAATCGGTCGTCAGCACATTGGAGACCGAACCGTCACGGAACCGGATCGCCACCGGCACCTGCGCAATGCCCGACTCGCCGGCGTCACGCACGCCATTGCCGTTCTGGTCAACATAGACGCTCGTCTCGACCCGGGTAAACCAGCTGAACACCGGAATATTGCCCAAGGCGACGGCGGCCGCCGGAACTGGGTTGCCGTTTGCATCCGGCGTCTTGCCCGCCACCACCTGGACCGATTTGAAGGCGATGATCTGGTCAAGCCAACGGTCCCAGATGACCAGCATGTACGAACCGACCGGAATATTGCTCAGCGTGAAATTACCGTCGCTGTCGCAGGCGGCGAAGCCGATATTGAGGCCAAGCTCGCCTTGCTGGTTCAGTCCGACCAGGCATGAGGTGGCGGCCAGCGGCTTGCGCGATCCGGAATCCCAAAGGGTTTCCATGATCGGGCGCGACATATGCAGGCTGGTGACGCGGCCGGACACGCTGGTTGTGGCAAGCGCAACCGGCCCGGTTATCGGCGGCCCCTCGGTATCGCCGGTTTGCACCGGAGGAACGCCGCTTACCGGCACGTGGGTGGCGATGATGTTTTGCTGCGTGATATGCGCCGGGTTGACGAAGCCGATAAACGTATGGAATCCGGGCGGGCCGAACTCCTGGAAGTATGCCGGTTCACCCGACTTGACAAAAGCGTCCTGCGCGGGGGTGCCTTCCAAAGTGGAAACCTGGTGCCAGATTTCTCCCGCGCCGCGCCGCGCCGCGCCGGAATTGGCGATCACATCCAGACGGGCCGGCATCAGGTTTTTGACGAGCGCCTGTCCCTGCAAAGCATAGTCGGCGCTCGGGTTGGCCGGATCCACGGGATCGTTGGGACAGGTAATGATGACGCCTGTCAAATCCCTCTTGGCGTAATTCGGGCTTGTCTGACCTGCTGCCTGACCTGCCGCGGACGCCGTCGGGCTGTATGTATTCGGGCAGCCCGGCGTGCCGAGAAGCGCATTCGTCAACGGCGAATTGAACGCGTCATACGTTATCTGGCCGATCGGATCGCCGGAGCGGCCCGCCACGTCCCAGATGGTAATCTCGAAGCCGCCCAGGCCGTGCTCCATCGCGTCCGGATCGCCGTTGGTCGGGCTGCTGTCTTCGAAAATATACACGGACAACTGCGCCGGCTTCAACGGATTGGGTTCAACTTTGACAGTTGCGACCGGATAGCCGGCCCCCGTCCGCGGAGCAATCGTTATGCCGCCGATGGTATGCCCGCATTGGGCGTCATTGGCCGAGGCTGCGCTCGGCGTCAGACAGCCGGGAGTGAGCAACGGATCTCTGGCAAAACCGCTGATGAATGGATTGGCCGCATCGCCTGGCAAAATGGAGATGAAGTACCACTTGGTCGGATCGAGTGCGACATCGGAGGGCAGCGAACGCGTCCGCGGCGCCACTGCAGTACCGCTCACGGCCTGTGCATCCGAGCAACTCAACGGCCCGGTACAGCCGGAAGCTACGACCGGCATATAGCTGTGGAAAAAGCTCGTCGCCAGACTGGGCGGCGGCGTGCCGTTGACGAGCGGCGGCGTCACGCCGGCATCGGTGGTGTGCCAGGTCTGATCTTCTTCAATGACCCAACTGTAATCGTTCTGCAATACCGTGCTGCTCTGGGCGTCGATCAGGCGCACCGGCAGGCCGCTGCCAGCAGGGAACGCCACCGTGGCGGTCTGCGGCAGGCTCGACGTGCCCTGCGAATTGACCGACACGAACTGGAATGTACAAGTCGCGGGAGCCGGCGAACAGGGGGTCGCCTTGAACGAACCATCGCTATTAAGCGCTACCCAGCCCGGGGCTGCCCCGGAGAATTTTGCCGTCATCGGATAGCCGCTCGGGTCAACCGCGCCCTGCAGCAGACCAGCTCCGCGAGGCACGCTGAGCAACGATGCCACATTGCTCGGATAGGCGGTGACGGCGCTGTTGTCGTAGATCCGCGCGGCGGCGGTCGGTGCGGCGCCGGTGGCCTCGAATGTGATCGTTACCAGCGCGCAAACGGTGGCGGAATTATTGCCGCAGTAGGTGAAGCTATCAATGACGGGGGCTGCCGAATTTGCGGGGGGCGTCGTCACCGTATAGGTGAACTTGCCGCTGGTTTCAAGCGTCACGGAACCGTGCCCCAACAGCGCCGTGGTCGAGGTGGCGCCGCTAACCAATGTCTGTCCCTGTGTGACCGCATGCGTGACGCCGATGTCGTTGGTCAGGACATTGTTGCTCAAGGAGGTCGCATTGGGAGAGAGCGTGTAGTAGTCGGGATTGGCCGTCGCCGCGACAGCCGGTTTGGCGCTGGCGCCGACAGTCTTGTTAAGCGCCGTCGCCAACGCGGCGCCGGTGAGCGTGGCCGTACCCGCCCGCGCGACCACGATGTATCCCTGCATGCCTCCGCTGGTCTCGTTGCCGGTCGTCAGGCCAAGCCCGCGATCGAAAAACGGATAGACGGCGTCAGGGTATCGTCTTAGTGTGCTGGCCGGCGCGCCGGCCATGGGGTGTATCAACGCGTCTATCGTTTTGCCCGCTGGCATATTGACTTCGTTCTGCATCTTGGTGTTGCCGGGCGCGACGTTGCCGTCTTCGGCAATCAGCGTGAAAGGCATGCCCACGATGGACGGCGTGTGCGTGCGCAATCCGGCGTTCACCATGCGCACCAGGATATTGCCGGTTACGTAGTCGCTGCCCGCCAGATCGGGCAACACGACCGATGTATCGGCCGGGCTGGTCTGATTGTACGGCTTGCCGTTGACGACAAAATAGGTGGGCGCGTAGTTCACTGCCGCCGGGTAGCATGGCGCCTGCGCTGCGCCGGCCGCTCCCGGCTTTTGCGATTGCGTGCAACGCGCATCGTTCCAGCGGATCGATTCGCTGGTTCCTGCAACCGCGGCCGCGTCAACCGCGGTGTTCTGAACTGCATCGATCTCGGAAAACAGTAGTGTCGCATCCATGTCGTAAGGAACGCCGGCCAATTTGGCAAGCGGCGACGCAGTCCCCGCATAGGCGGCATAAGCGCCGGGGAAGGCATGACCGGGGTTCTCCAGCTGTTGCGACGCCTCCGAGGTGCCGGGCTCCTCGATTTCATACAATGGCCGACTAGTTACGATCAGCACACCGTACAAGCCCATCGGGGCCTGCAAAGAGGGGTGGCTGCCGGTTTCATAAAGATACGTGCCGGGCTTGAGATATTTGGCGCTCGCGGCTGCCGGTGCGATGTTGGTGTTCCAGGTATACGAGATATTCCCGTTAAACGCTGCCTCCTGGCCGAAGGCGCGCGCGCGCACGGCTTGCTGCGGCGGTACGAAACCGGCGCCGGCGGCAGCGGCGTTGGCGGGCCAGGTAGTTGTTGTCTGAGGGGGATGATTGACCGGCGCGGCGTCACGCGTGGGCTTGCCGGCGCTGCCGCCAATCTGGCCGAGGATGACTAGTGAGGTCGAAGTCCCGCTCGCGAGATTGTTGGTCAATCTGATATTAAGCTCATTGCCGACCGGCACGACAATTGTCGGTCCCGGAGTCCAGTTAGTATTCGCCACACGCAGCGCCGATCCCGTCACGGCGACGGTGCAGGCGTTGGCGTTGAGCAGCCTGCCGCCGCTCAGGCCCGCGTTTTGCGGGAGGTCGTCAGTGCAATAGCCCCACATCGGCACAGTCGTGCCGTCCGGCAGCGTCGTACTCATGCGCTGCGCGGTCAGATTGACAGTTGTAAGCGCGGCGGTCTGGGCCGAGGCGGATGCGGCCGCCAGGGCCATTGCAGTTGCAATTGCAATTGCAATTGCGGCAGAGGCCAATCCTAGCGGCAGCCGCTTCAGCACCATTGTGATTTTTATCATTATTAATCCTCGGCTGTCACAACACGATCACAACTTTTCGTCGATTGCTGCGCCCGGCGGGTCGATAATCATCATCATCATCATGCCGCCCGGAAACACATCGTTGGTCGTAATTTCGCGCTCATCGTGCGAATGCCACATGAAGGCATATCCGGCGCTGGGGTTTTGCGAAGTGGTGGTGGGCGGCAGCGGCGTCGTTATCGCCTGCACCCCTCCGCTGTCGCTGGCGCGCAATCCAAGGTAGGGGGTACCGCCGTACCACAAACCGTTTGTGACGATCTGCGGATCCGGCGGCGTGACCGGTATCGGCTTGTTGTGATCCGCGCACCATTCGCCGTAATTCGGCGTGACCCCCGGTACGGCCGGCGGATTACTGGCATCGGTATAGAAGCCGGATACATCCGGATAGCATGGGCTGGGATCTACGGCGCCGGCGCGGCCGGTGAAGTTGTGACCATACACATCCCAGTTCAACCCCTTGCCGGTCCAGGTAAAAAGCGCGTCGACTGTTTGTCCCGGGACCGACGGGAAGGTAAAGATCAGTGGCCCTGCGAGGCTGCTTTGGTCAACTGCCGACAGCAGCAGATTGCCGTCCCGGGCAAGGACGCGCGCATGATTGCCATGGATATGCAGCGGGTGCTGGATGCGTCCCTGGCCGATTTCGCGCACCAGCATGGCTTCGCCCGGATGCAAATGCGGATTGCCGTTGTACGGCTGGTTCGGATAGGCCGGCGAGAACGCTGCATCCATGTCATCCGGCATCGAGCGCCCGTTGATCAGGAAATAATTAGGATGATACGGCTCGGTTTTGACCTCGATCGGAGGGCAGCTTTTCGCCCCGCCAACGAGGGCCGTGTCACAGGACTGGACCTGGTCTTGCGCGGCCGAATGGATAGTGGAATCCATTTCCGCCAACTGGAACAGGTATTCGCGGTCATAGCAGGTCAGCGGATGCCCGTAGGCCGATGTCGCCAGCCGGAAATCGGTCTGCGTGCCGAGCGCGGACTTGTTACAGCGCGCAGGTGCTGCCTTCGGCAAAACAATGATTGCGCCGTACAAACCCATTTCGACCTGCAGCTCGGCATGGGTGCCGCTGTGATAGCCGTAGGTACCGGGCTTGGCCGCAAGGAAAGAATAGCGGACCGTCGCTCCGCGCACAGCCTCACGCGTGAGTATGCCCGCGACACCGTTGGTGGCCGAAGGCTGGCAAACGCCCGCGCTGATCGCGCCGTAGCAGACCTGGAAGCCCGGAAACACAATCGACGTATTTCCCGCGGCGACCGGCAGCTCATTGGCCAGGTCGACCGTGACCGTATCGCCTTCGGTGACGATGAGCGTCGGTCCCGGCAACTGCATGGGAGAACAGGAATTGACGCTGCTCATCGCAGCCGGCGCGAATCCCGCCGGCAAAGCCGACGCAATCGCACCGGCCGTAGCGCCGGCTTTGCCGCATCCATACCCCCAGGAATAGACAAGGGAGCCGTCCGGCTGAGAGGAATTCCCAGCGCTCGCGACCATCGAGAAAACAGGCGTATTGACGCCTCCCGTGATGCCTGGGACGGCCGCTTGCGCCGCGCCGTTCCAGAATGCATTCGCAGCCAGCATCGCCATCGACAACATGATCGATTTGGCGAACGTCTCGCTACATTTGTGTAGTCGATGCTTCACGGCCCGCTCCTATAGAACGCGAATTTCAGTCATCATGCCGCCGAAGTTTTCGGCATCGTTCGACAAATGATCAAGTTGCGGGGTGTAGAGAAAATAGGTACCCGTGGGAACAGTGCTCACATCGAGAATGACATCGGCGGATTCGCCTCCTCCGATGGTCAGCGAGTTCGTCGTGTAGTACAGATTTTCGCCGGCGGTATCCCGCAGCAGGCGCGCATGGAAGCCAATCACCAGCATCGGCACGCCTACTGTCGCCAGCGTGTGATATTCGGTCACGCTCAGGTTCGACACACGCAGCAGCGCCCGGGTCTGTCCGCCGGTCTTGTTGATCGTAATGAGCGTCGGCTGTACCTGCGACTGCCGGGATATGCCGTCACTGGCCGCCGTCGTCATGGCGCCGCCGGGCAACGGATTACCGGAGGCGGCAGGCAGGCCGGCATAACCGGGCAAGCCGATGGTGTCGGGATAGCCGCGGCCGCTGAGCAAGAAGTATTTATCCTTCATGTTGGCAAACAGCTCCGGATTGAACGTCATGCCGATGAAATGAAAATTCGGATCGAAACCCATCATCTGTACCGGATACTCGACGTCGTAACGGGTAGAGCCATCACCGTCGTTGTACGCGTATTGCGCCCCCGCCTTTTGCACCGCACCGTTATCCTTGATCGGAAGTGGTGCGGAGCACAGGATGTCCGTCTTGCAGTCTTCCGGTGGAAATGTCGCATTCGGGTAGTGAGCGGATGCCAGCGTTGAAACCGGTGCGGCCGGATAGAGGTAGTCGTGCAGCGCGGTGTACAGGTTTGCTCCCGGGGTGAGCCGGTTCTGGCGCGGTCTGACGAAAAGCTGCCCCTCCATGCCCATTTGCAGATGCTCGGGCGGCGTGATGTGGCAGTGCCAGAAATAGGTGCCGGCGTCGGGCGCCGTGTAATAGTAGGTAAAACTGGCGGCGATATTAATTGCGACCGATGCATCCGGCACGCCATCGAAGAACGACGATGCGTTGGGATAACCGTGGAAGTGTACGGTGTGCTGCTCGAATAGATCCGGCCGCATGATCATGCCGACATTCGAGAGCGTCAGAAAAAATTCATCGTCCTCGTCGATGGCCATCATGGGCCCCGGCGCCTGAGCGGCAAGCACGCCGTTATTCATCATGAGCGCCGGCTCCGTAATGGCTGCATTGTTCGGCGCTGTGCTGTCGCCCGGGAATACCGGCCCGGCGTACACGCTGTTGAAAGTTTTCGCAGGCTGCGTTCCGGGCAGGCCGCTATCAAGATCGGCCAGCCCGGACAAGGCCCCAAAACCGAACAGATAGATCTGCTGTCCATCCGCCATCGTCGCAAAACCGTCCCCGCCCGAGATATGCTGGCACTTGATCTGCGGGTTCGCATTTGCCGCGGTCGGACGCGTGGCGTCTCCGATAATCATCGAATCGATCTTCCCGTCCAGCGACTTGTGCAGGGACGTTCCGTTGGGACACTGCACCCGGAAACTCTGTGCGGCGGCCGGGACGCCGGCGAACACCAGCAGCAACGCCGTCAGGCCGCCATATATCAACTTCGCGATAGACATCACGATCTCCTTCATTCCATAAGCAAAACACGAACCGGGCTTATAGGAGAGAATACGAGAGACGGAAGGGAAGAAATATAGGGAGGGATACCCAACCGGCGGTAGGGTATTCATTGTGTCAGGGGGGAAGAACTACGGCACAATCCAGGCGCCGTCGATTGCCGGCTGCATGGAATCCGGATTCGCAAAACGAACGATATATCCGCCCTTGGAGGCGAAGCGCTGACCGGGCGCCAGTCCCAGCCGGGGGTAATAGCCGTTGACGAGTCTCCTGCTTAACATCGCCTCGACCTGCTCGACCAGATATTCGCGCACGAAACTATCGAGCATGTTCCCCAGACTCTCCGACAGGATGCGGCAGGCAAGATAGGTATCCGACTGGACCCGTTCGTTCACCACCGCGATATTGCGCACCTTGAACCAGCCAAGCGGAAAATTCATTCTGACCTTCCGGACCTCCGGCAAATCGAACGGATAGGTCATTCGCACCGTCCCGCGCCAGGATGATGGAAGCGGCGCATTCTCAAGTTGCGCCATCAGACCGGATACGAACACGGTTTGGCTTTTAGCCGCGACGGACGGCAGCAACGCAAGGTCCGGCGGGCGCAGCCATAAAATCAGCGCATCCCCCGGCTCGATGCGATCGACCGCGCGCGCCAGTTCCCGCGCCCCGCCTGTCCTGAGGACGCGCGATTCCGATTTCCATCCCCTGCTTTGCAACTCGGCTTCAAGCGCGCCGGCTGCTTGCTCTCCCACATCTCCCTGCCGAAATATCTGCACCGCCCTCCTTCGTCCGGCCGCCGTCTCATCCTCACCCAGGCGATGCGCAATCAATTGCGCTTCAAGCAGCACTTCCCTGGAAAAATAAATCGAATAAAAGTCCTGCTCCGCATCGACCGGCAGTTCGACGTTCGGCAGTAGGCAGGGAATCGACTCCTGTTCGCAAAACCGGTGGATCGGCGCCCAGTCTGTTCCGCCCAGTCCGGAAACGACGGCTAACACCGGTTCCGCAGCGTTTAGCGCATGCAATTGCTGCTCCCACGTGCGGGCAGGTCCGGAGAGTTCCCATACATGCAACTGCCACTTCCGGACTACCCGATACATCACGCCTTTGTCACTTCTCATCGGCTGCAGGCCGCCGCGGATAAATTCGTTCTTGTCGCGGAAGAAGCGGTTGAGTACGTCCAACATGCCCTGGCGCTTTACGGGATCGGCGTCGGGTGTAATGATCGTTGCAAAATGAAGTGTGTCGTCGCTCACGCCGGGGGTCGGATCGCTCGACAGTTTTTTCAGG
Organism: Herbaspirillum sp.; assembly: GCA_028291765.1. Lineage (GTDB taxonomy): Bacteria > Pseudomonadota > Gammaproteobacteria > Burkholderiales > Burkholderiaceae_D > Herbaspirillum. Next base: position 43,372 of record JAQGNR010000203.1, on the reverse strand, counting down.
TATGCAATCAGGTCGGCCATCGCGGCGTCGTCGAGCGCGAAGCGCGGCATGAGTGTGTTGAGCGGTTTTCCATCCCTGCCAATGCCATCGCGTATAGCGCGCGCGAGGCTGGCGTCGGTGTATGGTTCGCGCTTGGGAACGAATCCCGGCCGGTAGCGGAAGTCGATATCTTCCGGCCGGTCGCCATGCGGTCTGAACAGGTATTTTCCGGCGATCGGGGGAATGACGAACTTGCCCTCGGCAGTTCCGAAACCGCTGCGGCGATGACAGTTGACGCAGGCGGCGTCAGAACCTTCCACAGCGCCGTTGGCGTCCCGGTCGCCGCGAAGTATTGCGCCGGACGGCAGAATTGCCTGCCGATAGAGACGTTGCGCGGACGCCTCGTCCGCGCGGCAATGCGATGCAAATCCGCACAGCGCGGCCAGCAGGATAGCGGCCGCCGGCTTTTGCAAGTCCCGCCATCGCCGAACCATCAATATCCTGCCGGCCAAAGCATCCTTCAATTAACCACTACCAGGTTGTGGTACTGGTTGAGCAGATCGGCCACCGTGGGAAAGCCATCGATCCGCAGCCACGGCCTGCCGGGCTCGGCGCGCAACAACGTTACCGGGCTGTGGTTCATCTTGTCGCCCCGGTAGACATCGAATGCGCGTTGAGCGGCGATACTTGCTTCAACACTGCCGGTGTAGTGGTTCCATGCCGAACCGGCCCCGAACTTCTTCGCATATTGTTGCAGTCGCGCCGGGGTATCCTGTTCCGGATCGATCGAGATCGATACCAGATGGACCTTGTTTTTCTCGCTCGCCAAAGCGGTTTGCAATAACGAAAACGTTTGGCTGGTCACCGGACAGACCGTCGTACAGGTGGTATAGATGAAGTTCAGGATGACGGGCCGGCCGTCGTTCAACTCCTTGAGCAGCGAGACCGTCTTGCCGTCTTCCCGAACCAGCTCCACGTTCGGCAAATTGTAGACGCCGATCATTGTGCGTCCCGACTCTGGCGCCATCTCCATATGATGATGGTGGTCGTGAGCGTCCGGGCTCTGCGCGCACGCAAAGGAGGCAAGGGAAACGGTCGCAACAAATAGCGAACCGTGAAACAGTTTCTTGAGTCGGCGCATGGCGGTTCTCCAATCACAAGGGGGTTGTTCTTTGTTCTGCGCGGATCAGAGTGGCTTGATCCGGTAATAGCTAAGCACCTTCGGTACGTAATGGATCGTCTCGTTATATGGAGGAATGCGGTAGCCGGCGCGGATGACGGCCTGTTCTCCCGCGTTATAGCCTGCCAGCGCCAATTCGAGATCTCCATCGAACAGTTTGAGCAGCCAGCTCAGATAGCGCGCGCCCGCCTTCAGGTTCTCCCTGGGGTCAAACAGATTCTTCACCCCGAAACGGCGCGCCGTGTCCGGCATCAGTTGCATTAGACCGCTGGCGCCTCTCGGCGACACGGCTTGCTGGTTATATCCAGACTCGGCCCTGACGACGGCGTGAAGCAAAAGCGGATCCAGCCCATGCTGTTTGGCGGCATCGTCCACCAGCGCCTTGAGCGCCGCCGGAACGATAGGCCGCGCCGGCTGCGGCGCATTCAATTGCCGCAAATTCGTCGTCCGCGGCGCCGGATCGGCAACGATCAGTTCTTGAACACCGTCGGACCTGAAGCTCGACAGCATCAACGTGCCTTCGGAATCTGCCCCTGCATAGACTTGCGCGCAGGCAAGACGCGACCCCGCCAGCACGCATGTGCAAGACATTAATATTAGAAACCTTGGGATAAGGGTCGTCTTCATTTTTGTCCTCAGGTAGAGGTATAAAACAAGCGACCCCGAAATGAACTACCAGCCTTCCCTGCATATTCATGGGCAAAGTCACCCAGATTGCTGTTCCGCTCCTGTGCTTAAAAGCTGCAATATTCCATCATGCGCAAAATGTCGATTGGAAACGGCGACGGATTTTGGCGTAATATTGCGCTCCTCTTTTGATGCTCAATAAGGAAGATTGATGATGACCCATTCTGCCCTGACTCCCGGATCCGAAAGCTATCCCGATCCGGCAGTGCAAATCCTCGATCCGCGCTTTTTGAAATACCGCGTTACCAATGCCGCGGTGGAGCGGCTCGCGACCGGGACGCGCTGGGGAGAAGGGCCGGTCTGGTTCGGCGACGGCCGCTTCCTTTTATGGAGCGATATCCCCAACAACCGCATCATGCGATGGGACGATGAAAGCGGTGCGGTGTCGGTGTTTCGTAAGCCGTCGGGTTTCGCCAACGGCAACACGCGCGACCGCCAGGGTCGGCTGGTCACCTGCGAGCACGGCGGCCGCCGGGTCACGCGCACTGAATACAACGGCGCGCTGACCGTCCTCATCGACCGCTTCGACGGCAGGCGCCTTAATTCGCCCAATGACGTCGTCGTCAAGAGCGACGACAGTATCTGGTTCACCGATCCGCCTTTTGGGATCCTCAGCAACTATGAGGGCTATAAGGCGGACGCGGAGTTGCCGACCAACGTCTACCGCCTGGATCCGGAAACCGGACAGGCGGAGGTTGTCGCCGGCGACATGATCAATCCGAACGGCCTCTGCTTTTCGCCCGATGAACGCCGCCTCTATATTGTGGAGTCCGGTGTGCAACCGCGGCGCATCCGGGTCTATGACGTGGAGGATGGACGGCGGCTTGTCAATGGTCGCATCTTTGTCGAGGGCGGCGAACACGACGCACCGGACGGCTTCCGCTGCGATACGGACGGCAACCTCTGGGCAGGATGGGGCACCGGATCGGGGCGCAACGGCGTGATGGTGTTCGCGCCAGACGGCACGGCCATCGGCCGCATCGCATTGCCTGAACGCTGCGCCAACCTGTGCTTCGGCGGCGCGGCGCGCAATCGCCTGTTCATGGCGGCGGGACAATCGCTTTATGCGTTGTATGTGAACGCCGAGGGAGCTTAGTGGCTTTTTTCAGGCCAAGGATGAATCATCATCGTTCCAGCCGGTGTCGTCGGCAGTGAAATCGTCCACGCTTGTGCTGTCATCAGCCTGCGCCTGCTGCGTGGTCTCGTTGCCGTAATAATTGTTGATCGTGGTGTTCTCCACGGTTGTTTCCGATGGCGTCATGCCGGACTGATTCATGAATCCGGCGCCGCCATTGGGATGCATCAGGTGTTCGATGCCTTGAAAAAGGAATGCCCCGCCCGCCACGCCGGCGGCAGTAGTCGCGACGGTGCCGAGCGCACTCCCCATGCCGCTGCCGAAGAAGCCGGGCGACGCCGCCGGAGCCGGGCTCTGCATAACGGGTGCAGCGGGCGTCTGCATCGGCGCGGGCGCGCTCGCCATCATCGGGGCTGGCGCCGGCGCAGGCCGGGAGCTTGCCTCCGGCGTGTTACCCCACGCGTTGGCGTCAAAGAAGCTGCGCGCCGGCGCAGACTGTGTTGTCTGCATCTGGCTTTGAATCTGGCTTTGCAGCGAAGCAATTTGTGTTTTCGCGTTATTGAGCGCTTGCTCTAACAGCATTGCGCGCTGCACCAGAAGGTAGGCAGCGTCCGGTTGGCGGGCGACGGCGCTTGCAATCAGCGCATCGGCTTGCGGATCTTTTGCAATGCCTCGCACCTGGGTCAATTGATTCAAAAAATCCTGCAGGGATTGGATTTCTTGCGGGCTCATAATTGTTGCTCCTATAACAGCCGAGAAAATAAAGAAAAACGCGAATAATGATTATGCCCGCGATACGGGTATTGCGCTTCCGGGCGCGCGTTCAGCTGCCCGTCCAGCACGATATCTGTCGCGATCATCAAGCTGGGCGGATCATTTCTCACGCGCCGCCCGCAAACGAACGCCGGGGCGGAGCACGCCCCGGCCCCCGGCCCTATCGTGCGACCGACTTATGGGCGTACGTTCGTCAATGCAGTCGGTGGGCTCGTGCCGCCGATGTTCGATTGCACCGTCAGCGGTGTAGGCGTAAATCCCGGCTGCGGCACGCCGACAAGCGTCAGCGTGTAGTTTCCGCCGCCGTTGTTTGTCATCGTGCTGCCGATGGTCGCGGGATCGAACAGCGCGCCGGTCGTGGTCCGATAGGGCATTAAGCTCAGAACGACGTTCGGACTCACGACCGACGACGTTGCCGTGATGGCCAGTCGCTGCCTCGATACCCTGTAATCCGCAATGGTGATGGTATCGAAGTCAGGCAGCGGCGTGAACGTAACGGTTGCCGTTACCGGCGCCGATATCGCGTGAGAGACGGTATCGGTAGCGACCACATTGAAACTCAGTACGTCATTGGTGACTTTGCCCGACGCCAGCGTATGGGTAAAGCTCATGCTTGCACTCCCGGCAGTCTGAGAAAACGGCTGGGACAGGCCGCTGCTTTGGCTCCAGGTGTAGCTAAGCGCATGAGCACCGCTGCCGACCGCGGTCAGGGTGACCTTGGTGCCGGAGGGCACGACCCGTGCTGCGATGGGGGTGATCACCGGCGTAGCCGACTGCGCGGCAGTGACGGTGACGGTCATCGACGCCGTGGATTTCTGACCGTTGCAACCAGTGACGTTCAATGTGAACAGGAACGTGTTGTTTGCCACCACGCTCGGTGCATTGAAGGTCGGGTTGGCCACCGTCGCGGAGGGCGACAGCACGATTCCCGCCGGCGCGATCCATTCGTAGCTTAGTGAGCCGGTACCGCTCGCGCTGCCGGCCAATGGAACATTTTTTGCCCCCGACGCCACTGTAATATTGCTGCCGGCGTTGGCCAGCGGCGGCGTGCATGTAGCCGGCGAGTTCGAGCCGGGCCACGGCTTGAGGGCGGCGGCCACCACGCCGGTTGATGAGCTATAGCCGCCCGCGGCCAGGAACGGCACCGTGGCAAAGTTAATGGGCGGCGTCGGCGTGCCGGGAAAGCTCTCCTGAAATAGATAAGTAAGGATGGGCGCGTGGTATTGCCCGGCCAACAAGCCGTTTTTTTCCCGGGTTGTATTGGCCGGGGTCCATGCACCGTCGATCACCGCCCGCACCTCGCGCGTGGCCGGCAGGAAAGTCGTTTCATCCAATGGCCCGAAGCAGAATCTGAAAGTCGCCGCCAGGCCGGTGCAAGGTGGACGGAAACGCCAGCGCCCCTTGACGGTCCCGTTCGGCGGGCCGGGATCGACCCCGACGATGCCCCACGCGCGGTCGCTGGTCGAGCCGTCCGGCGCGACGTCGATTCCGTATATACGGATATCGCGGCTCGGATCTGTCGAAAAGCCCTCGAAACGGGTGCGCACCACCGCTTCCATATTGGCCGGCACTATGACGCCGCCGTTACCCAGAATGCTCACGTCGATCGCGACATACGCCGGATCGGCCCCCGGGGCGGTATAAATACCGAGATTGGCAACCACGGTATGGGCCGAAATATAAGTCGCATCGGTCGATGGGAACGGCCCCTGCGAACCGCTGTCGCTGACCAGCGTGCCGGAATAAGTGATGTAGTCGCCTACTTCAAACGGCGCCATGATGCGCGGATCGGGCAACTGCCCGGCGGCCAGCGCCGCAGGCGCAGCCATCGTAAAATTGCCGACGAACTGTCCGGTAATGTCCTTCGGACGATTGCCTTGCGGGCAGGCCGGATCCTCGACCTGCCGGCCCGGATCGACGCGCGGCAGGCACATCGGAAAACCCGTGGTGCTGCGTACGGTCGGATTGTCCGCATCGAGCGTGAAGCGCTGGTCGGGCGACATCACGCGGGAGAAACGGCCGACCGGGTCGTTGATACGCAAACGTGTACCCGGCCGGGTGACATCGAGCGTGTTCTGCGGCACGCCGCCGCCGTCGCGCACCAAGCGGCCGCCGACCCGCATCTCGCCACTGGCGTAGTCTATATAGTTGATATAGCCGGCGCCGTTGTTGAGTTGCTGCTGCGAGATGAAAACCAATCCCGCAATGAAGACATCGTTGACCTGGTTGCCGCTCACCTGCACGTCAAACGTTGCCAGCGGAGCCGGCTTGTCGGCCATCGCCATGCCGGTAGCGACGTTGGTGTAAGGCGCCGGCGCCTGAAGAAACAACTCCTTCCAGGTCAACGCATTGGCCGGCAGGATCACGATCGTATTGGCTGGAACGATAATGGTCTGACCGTTCACCTTGATCTTCCCGCCGCATAAGCTATCGCCGCACTGATCGAGGGTTGCTTCCTGGATGAAACCGAAGACATCGAACTGGGAATCGGCGCCCGGCGCCGGCGCCTGCGCCAGCGCATGCATCCCCACAAAAAATTGAAGCAGCAGCACCAGGAGCCACCATCGGCGACCCGCGCAACCGGCGCGTCGGCCGTCCGGGAACCGCTCGTTATCGTGCGAGGAATGCATAATTCCCGAGAATGCTTTATATGTGCGTGACATGCTCTGCCCCTTTGTTTTTAACAGTCAATCAGTGCTGCTGACGCAGCTTCTTCGTTGCGCCTCAGTGTTTGAACGGACTTAATTCCAGAAAGGTTTGCAGTCCCGCTTTGGCGCCTTTGGCCCCGACTTCCGGCACGCAGTTCATCAGGTCGATTGCCGCGCCGGTTTTGCCGTTTTGCGCGACGGCGGTCGAGCCTCCGAGATGCCCGTTCGGCACGCAAATGGACGGATGATCGAATGGCGCCTTGCGAAAACGCACCCGGTCGTCGGACAGCGACAGCAAGAAGGCGACCAGGTCCTCCTTCTCCAACTGGGTCAGCCCCAGCGGCACAATATTGAAGTCGAAATTGTCGCGATTGGCATTGCCGAAGTCGCTGCCGCGATTATAAAAATCGACCACCTGCATCAACGTCGCTTTACCGCCGTTGTGGAAGTAAGGACCTGTGAATTCCACATTGCGTAAGCTTGGCGTCTTGAAGGCGCCGTCAACGACGATGCGCTCACCGCCGGGGAATATCGGTGTGCTGCCATCGCCGAAATTATTGCCGAGTTGCGCGGTCTTCCCCAGCGCCACCATGCGCGTTTCGGACAAGGGATTTCCAAACGGATCGCTGCCGCCGACCCCCAGGTCTTCCTGGGTCGGCCGCACGCCGATGTTGTAGAACCCGGTATCGTAAATGGCGGCCGCACCATCTCCCATGATCATCCGCTCGACCCGCTGCGTACTCAAATTGCTGAATGCCGCACCTGTTAATTCCGGTCCGCTGTGGCAGGTTACGCAGCGCCCCTTATCCTCGAATATCTGGAGTCCGCGGATCTGCTGCGTGTTCAATGCGGTGCGGTCGCCTGCGGCGAAACGATCGAACGGCGTATCGTCGGAAATCAGCGTGGCTTCATACATCTGAATCGCAATCCCGAAGAACAGCGCGAAATTGGATTCCATTTGACTCATCACCAGATTCGACCGCGCGCGCTTGCCGTCTTCGCGGAGTTTACCCAGATCCATCGACTTAAAGATATTCACGAGCGATCCGGGTACGTTGATCGGCGATGCCGCCATCCAGTACTCCTGACGGAAGGCTTTCATTACCAATGCGCTATAGAGAGGCGGGCGAACCGCGAATTCGCCCAAGACGCTATCGCTCGGCGAAATGACCTGGTCGGCCAGTAATTTCTGGGCCAGCAGCTTTTTCGCCAGATCGATATAGGCCCGGCCCTGGCAGCTCATTTCGTTGCCGCTCATTGGCGGGCCGACAGCCTGCGAAGCCAGCGATGACGACGGCAGCGCCACCGGAACATTTCTCAACATGCCGTTGACGAGCTTCCATGCAAGCGGCTGGACATTGCGTAACCCGAAGGGATCGCCGCCGTTAAACATGTTGTTGCCGCGTCCGTCCCAGAAATTTCGAAAATTGAATACCGCGTTGATGACGCTTGGCGTGTTGCGCGGCTCGACGCGTCGCGTGTTGACGCCATTGATGTTGAATCCGCTACCGCCGTGAAAGACCGAATCCTGCACATTGGTGCAGTCGTCCGGCTTTGCATTCGGCGACACGTTTTCGAACTGTGTCGTGAAAACGCCTTGAGAGGAAACGACATCGTTCATGTCGCTGATGATGGTGGTTGAGTCATCGAGCAGCGCGTGCTTGGTAAACGGAAAATCCGCTGCGCGTAATGTGTAGTTGGGGCCGGCTTGCGCCCCACCCGTCTGAAACGTGCGATCGCCCGACAACAGGCCGGGGTTGATCTGATTTGTGATGCGACTGTCGGCGCCGGCATGAAAGTGACAGGTGGCGCAAGCAGTGCGATTGTCGCTGCCGACCTTGGCATCCCAGAACAGCGCCTTGCCGAGTTGGATAGCCGCCTTTTTATCCCGTACGAATTCGGCCAGTTCCTGATCGCTCGGCCCTGGAACGGGCACGTTCTTGAGCGCGCCCAGCGGTCGTTGTATCGGCAGAATCGGCGACCCTGACTGAGCATACAGAATATGTACCGACGCAATTTGAAGGCCGATTATCAAAACGATTGCACCGCATCTTCCCCAACGTGCAATGCCGCGGCGCGCCGCATTGCAATTGGATTGCCTTGGAAGATTCGGGCCGTCTTTCGCTTGTAGCCATTTCGACACTACTTCCCCAGCCCCACGCCTAAATTTGTTCGTCATGTCGTTCCCCAGTCAAGCCTTTAATTTTGCAAATGGGCTTGTTACACGTTTTTATGAAGAAGCGGTTGACGTTCCGGCCGGAGCGCAATGCTGACGCGTTCCGGCCGGTACGCCATTGCCTGCATCAGTTTCTTATGCGCGTCAGCGCGGTTGAGCTACTGGTTCCTCCCAAACTGGATTTGATGACCAACGGCGTCGCAGGCGGTATTGCCGGTTCCGGCGCACCCACCAGTACCATCGTGTATACGCCGCCACCAGTATTGGTAAAGGTGTTGCCGATAAGCGCCGGGTCGAATATCGTTCCCGAAACAGTTTTGTACGGCTGCAGCGTCAGGACCACGTTAGGACTGATGATGGACGAGGTCGCCGTAATGTCGAGCCGCTGCTTCGTAGTACGGTATTCGGCGACCGTTACGGTGATACTGTCCGCGACCGGTCTCACCGTTACTGTGGCGGTCACGGGTGCTGAAGTGGCCCCGCCGATAGCGGTTCCGACAACCGAGAACACCAGCACATCGTTGGTCAATTGCCCCAACGGCAGCGTGCGGGTAAAACGAATTGTCGGGCCGCCCGCCGGCTGTTGAGTGAACGTCTGCGCAGGTCCGCTGGTTTGGGTCCAGGTATAGGTGAGCGCAGATGAACCGGTCCCGCTTGCCGTCAAGGTGACCGGCGCACCCGATCCGACCGTTTGCGGCGCAATTGGATTAAGCACCGGCACGGCCTGCTGCGGAGGGAGAACCGTCACGGTTACGGTGGACGTCGACGTCTGGCTGTTGCAACCGGTCACGGTCAGGCTGAACACCATGGTTTGCGAAGGCTGGCCGGCGGCGATCGTCAGCGCATTGAAAGTCGCATTGGCCGAAGTCGGATTCGTGATTACCGTAGTAGCCGGCGACACTGCGGTCCAGGCATAGGTGAACGGCCCCGTGCCTGTAGCGCTGCCTGACAGCGGCACATTCGTCGCCCCGGAAGCAACGTTAAAGGCGGTCCCGGCACTGGCGGTCGGCGCGGCGCAGGTACCCGGCGCTTGCTTGCCGGGCCATGGGTTGAGTTGGCCTACACGTGTGCCTGCCGCCGACGTATAGCCGCCTTGAGCCAGGAAAGCGATCGTTTCGAAATTATTCGGAGGCGGCGGTGTTCCCGGAACATTTTCAGGGAAAATGTATTCGAGAATAGGCGCATGGTATTGACCGGCGATCAGACCGTTCGCGCCGCCGGTAGTCGTTGGATTCGTCGCCGGTGTCCATGCACCTTCGATCACGGCTCGCACTTCGCGTGTAGGCGGGAGGAAAGTGCCGGCCAGCGGTGGCTTGCAGGCTTTCACAGTTGCCGTTGTGGCTGTGCATGGAGGCCGGAAACGCCAGCGTCCTTTGACAGCGCCGGTCGGCGCGCCGGGATCGACGCCGACTACACCCCAGTCGCGATCGGTGGTTGTGCCGTCAGCTGCGTTGATGTCGATACCATAAAGATGGATATTGCGACTCGTATCGGTCGCCATCCCCTCGAAGCGGGTGCGTATGACCGCCTCTCCCGCACCGAGCACGGTCAAACCGCCGGTGCCGATGATGGTCACCTCGACCGCGACATAGGCCGGATCAGTGCCTGGGCTGGTATAGATCGCGACGTTGTCGGTGATTGTGTGCGCGGAAATGTAAGTGCCGGCGCTTCCGACGGGATAGGGACCGCTCGAGCCTGCGCCAGTAAACAGGGTTCCGGCATAAGTAACGTAATCGCCCAGCTCAAAAGGCGCCATGATGCGCGGATCGGGCAACTGCCCGGCGGCGATGGTAGCGGGAGCCGGCGTCGTAAACGAAGTCACAAAATTTCCGGTAATGTCTTTTGGCCTGTTTCCTTCTGGGCATAAGGCATCGGGAGTGGCTGCTGCATCGGTCGGATCAGTGCGAGGCAGGCACATCGGAAAACCTGTGACGCTGCGAATAGTCGGATTATCGGGATCGAGCGTGAAGCGCTGATCGGGCGATGCCGCGCGACCGAATTTTCCGCTCGGATCGTTGATGCGCACGCGCGTGCCGGGATTGCTGAGATCAAGTGTGTTCAGCGGCACGCCTGTGCTGCTGACGTTGAGTGTGCCGCCGACATAGATATCGCCGGTAGCATAGTCGATCCGATTGATATATCCCGCACCCGCATTCAAATCCTGCTGCGACAGGTAGATCAACCCGGCAATGTAGGTATCGCCGACCCGGTTGCCTATCACATGCGCCTCATAGGTGGTCAGCGGCGCCGGCGAGTCCGCCATCGCCATTCCGGTCGCAACGCCGGTATATGGCGGCGGCGCCTGCATGAACAATTCCTGCCAGGTAAGCGCATTGGCCGGCAGGATCACGATGGTATTGTCGGGTACGATCACGACGTGACCGTTGACCTTCAGTTTGCCACCGGTGATCGCGCTTGGGTTCGGCGCATTCAACGTGGCCTCCTGCAAAAATCCGTCCAGGTCGAATTGCGACGGTGTGCCCGCCGGCGGGAGTTGGGCCCTAGCGCCGTTGAGCCAGCACAACTGCAAAATCATCATCAGCAGCAGTAACGCGAGCCCGCGCACCAGATTGAATCTGCGTGCTGATCCGGTTCTATGACGCGAGACACCAAAACCGCCGCTTCCGGTTGACGTTTCCATTGAATTCCACATGATCTTTCTCCCTCACCACCATGGTTCGATTTAAAGCGGGGGCAACGCCGCCCGGCTCGCCCCTTCCACTGCCTATTGCCTATTGCCCGATGCTCCTCATTGCCTGAATACTCAACATAAAAAAGACCTCCGATTTCCACGATAAGACGTTCGTTTCAATAGACCGGGGCGCTCGCCAATAGCGACCTCAAGTCATGTCGAGTATCGATTTCACAAGCTGGTGAGTGGCCGACAGCGACGGCTGCATGCACCATCGGTCGATTCGCTCGTTCCCGATACTGACCATGCCTGTATGCCGCGCCAATTTGCCATCCTCTATCGGGTCCGTGTCATAGAAACCCAACTTGCGGCGCACCACTTCCATGTCCGCGCGTTTTCCGGTCAGGAATGTCCAGCCCGGTTGCACGTCGTATTTTTTTGCATAGGCCAGCAGCGCAGCCGGCGAATCGAACTCGGGCTGCAGGGAAATCGAGACCATATGGATGTCGCGGCCGACCCGTTGGCCCAATGCCTTTTGCACGGTCAGCAAGTTGGCAGTGTTGGACGGACAGATGCCGCTGCATACGGTGTACATCATATTGATGACAACCAGCTTGCCTCTGATGATGTCGTCGTAGAACCTGACTTTGCGGTTGTTCTGATCGACGAATTCCGCATTCGGGAAATAACCGGCCCGCGGCCCCGGTGCTGCGTTAACGCCGGCAACACCGGCAACGCGGGCCGATGCTACTGCGGGATACAAGGCCACTCCGCAAAGGGCCTTCAAAATTGCGCGCTTGGTGTTCATGTTTTCTGCTCCGATTTCGAATTGGAAGATGCCGAACGCTTGCCGCGGCTCAGGGCAAGATATCCCAGCGAATCATCATTGCGTGGTCTTCATGGATCAGGTTATGACAGTGCATCATGTACTTTCCCGTGTAATCCCTGAATCGGATATAGAGTCGCAACTCCTCTCCCGGACTAATCGGATATACGTCCTTGCGACCACGCTCATGGGGTGGCGGCGGCACGCCGTTGCGCGACAAGATGCGGCCTTCCTCGAAGTGAATATGGATCGGATGCGTCCAATCGCCTTTGCCGCGCAACACCCACACTTCTTCCGTTCCGCGCTTGGGCGTGGCGGACGCCGTCAAAACATCGAACAGTTGGCCGTTGACTGTCCAGCCCCCATTGGAGCGATCGAATTCCCAGACCCGCGTGAACAATTTTTTTATATCGGCGGCGGAAGGAATGTCGGGCAGTGCGCGCAAGGTTGCGGGTACTTGGCTCACGTCCGGCACTTTCGGATTGGATTTCACGTCGAAGCGCAGGATCTGCGTGCCGGGCGTGAGGATCTTGCCGGTCGGGCCGCGGCCGTTTGTTTGTTCCAGTTTATTGACCAGGAACAGTTGACTGCCGATCGGATATTTAGAAAAATCGATGATGATATCGGCGCGTTCGGCTACGCCAAGTCTTACCTTGCTCATTGTCAGCGGCGCCGGCAGCAAGTTGCCGTCGTTGGAGATGTAGGTAAAGGGTTGGTCGGCGCCCTTGTAGCTCAAATAAAATTCATAGAACCGCGATGGGCCGCCGTCGAGCAGACGAAAACGATATTTTCGGCGCTCCACTTCGAACAAGGGCTGGACCTTGCCGTTGACGCAGAATTTATCGCCGAGGATGCCATCCGAGTTGAACGAATCAAACGTCAGCATTCCTTTTGCATCGAACAGCTTGTCGTGAAATATCAATGGAATGTCGTACACGCCCACGCCGCTAGGCAAGCGCAGCGCATTCGGATTCGGATCTTTCTCGTCTCCGGAATCGAGCTCGTCGAACAGCAGATAAAATCCCGCTAGCCCCTTGTAGACATTGGGCGCCGTAAAATCCAGACGATGATCGTGATACCAGAGCGTGCCCAGCGCCTCGCGATGGTCGCCCTGGGTTGCATGGAACGCGTCATACCCCGCAAGGCAGTTCGAATACAAATGATCTTTGTAATTTCCCGGCCCTGTCATGGTAGGACCGAATTTTCTCGGGCTATAGTAATCGCCGGTGAAACCGTCGCTTTCCGATCCGTCGTGCAGGTTGTGCAGATGCGTGGTGATTTCCGGCGAGCCGAAGCCGATGTGATTTTGCGGCAACTCGTTGAATATTCGCACGATAATCGGCTCATGATAGTGAGCCATAAAGGTAGGACCGGGCAATATCCCGTCATATCCCCAGATCGGTTGCGTCGGCAATTCGCGATGAAACGAATGCAACGCCTCTTTCACATGCAGTTCGTACACTTTTTTGGCCGGGAACTCCGCCCATCGCTGGTGCGGCGGACGCCCGCATTCTGCAGGACCGGGCGTCTCTTGTGCCGGTGGATTGAGCGCCGCCACCGGCTGTTTTGGCTGATAAACCGGCAGAACCTCGACAAACGGTGTAGTGAAAGGGCTGCCGGTGCGCGAATCGCCGCCTCCGCCTCCGCCTCCGCTTCCGCTTCCGCTTCCGCTTCCGCTTCCGCCTCCGCCTCCGCCTCCGCTATCGTCGCTTCCGCCGCGTGCGGCAGCGGGCGATAAGGTATTTACCAGTAAACCGGCGCCGGCACTGACGGCGCCGAGTTTAAGCAATTGTCTGCGGCCAAGTTTCGCCTTTGAGACCACATTAGAACCGGACATGGGAATCCCCTCTCAGATTTATGGCTTAGCCATAAAGACGACGAACAATAAGCAGCCTCGAGAGGCTGTCTTTATGCTCTTGGTAAAACAACGGAATTTGTTTTGATGAGGCGACGTCGACGGACACGCCGCGATCAGTTACTGCTATCCAGTGGGTCGCGCGCTGGCGATCACTAACTGAGTAGCACTTACGATATTTAGGTGGGTTATTGTCGGAGCTGGTGGTGGAGACCCGTGACCAGCGATGGCGGAACTAGCCCGCATGGTCAGGACAGCTGCCGCGATAATATGATTTTTCATTTTTATTCTCAATGGAGATCGTACTTTTTCTTTGCCCTTTGCGTCCCCGAGACAATGAGCAGAATTTTCAAAACAGGACTTGGTCGGAAGCCCTGTAATTAGCCAATACAAAACAGTTCTGCAATGTAGATAAAGGGTTCGATTGAGCCCTCTTCCCCGATCCTGCAATGCTTATTGTTTCGTTTGATTGAAGTGATATTAGGACGCCCGCAGGGTTTGTTTACGACAAAGTCATGTCTACTGAGGACGCCAGATTTGGCGGCTTTGGGGTAGGACAAAAAAGGGAATATGAGGTGATGCGGTGATACGGGGCGAAATACGAGGAGAGAAGCGCAACGGAATAGGACTTACGCAAAAATATTTCGTGAACTGCAAAAATAGCTAAACCCAAAGCGGATTTCATAAATTCACAAGTTGACAAAATTTTATACCTTTCTGTTTCAATTTCATGTATTCTTTTTTTCAAGAACAAGGGGGATGGCATGAAATCGCACGCGCTATTTTTGCGGATTTCAATTTGCACATTGGGGATCGGCGTGTGCGGCGAAGTCATGAGTGCCGACATATTTCGCTCCGAAAGTCCGAACGGTGTGGTGCGCTATGCCAGCCAGGCACTTGACGAAACCTATCGAATTTACATGCGTGACGATGCTTCGCACGTCGTGGCAAAGCCGTCCAGACAGCTTGTTGCCGCCACACCCCGCAGCCGCCGCAATGAAGCCTCAGTCTCGCAGCTCCTTGAGACGCTTTCAAAAAAACATGCGGTTGATCCGACGCTGGTCCGGGCGATCATCGATGTCGAATCGAATGCAAATCCGAATGCCGTATCGAACAAGGGAGCAACCGGGATGATGCAACTTATGCCTGCGACGGCCGCCATGTACGGCGTCACGGAACTCACCGATCCCGCACAAAATATTGAAGCCGGCATTCTCCATTTAAAATATTTATTAGCGCTACATCACGGAAATCTTGCACTGGTATTAGCCGCCTACAACGCCGGGGAAGGCGCGGTAGCAAGGAACTCTGGGCGTATTCCACCGTACCGGGAAACGATGTTGTATGTGCCCGCAGTACTGGCGCGTCTGCAGATTTACCGCAACCGATCGACACCCTAAGACGCCATGCTCACCTCTTCCAGTATGCGAAATTCTCGCGCTTCGGCATCGCTTACGCGCCCCTCTCGCGGCTTCACGTTGCTCGAATTGTTGATCGTGGTCGTGATCATCGGTTTGCTGGCTGCGTATGTCGGGCCGAAGTATTTTGCACAACTCGGAAAATCCGAACGCACGATCGCCAAGGCGCAGATCGAAGCGCTGGGAAAAGCGCTCGATACTTACCGCCTCGATGTCGGGCGTTACCCAAGCTCCGAGGAAGGCCTGGCGGCGCTGGTGACCAAACCGCCAAGCGCCACGCAATGGAACGGTCCATACCTGCAAAAAAGTATTCCAATGGATCCGTGGGGCCATCCGTATCAATATCGATCTCCCGGCGCAACCAGTGAGATCGAACTACTGTCATATGGCAAAGATGGACAACCGGGAGGCGCCGGCGAAAACGCCGACATTAGCAATTAGCAGGACAGCACACTAAGCAAATAAACTAAAAGCTTCGGAGCGATTTCCCTCCCTGCTGCTTGCCCCGCGGTGCGTTGCGCTGCTCTCCTCCCCTTTCGCCCCGTATCACCGCGTCACCTCATATTCCCTTTTTTGTCCTACCCCAAAACCGCCAAATCTGGCGTCATCAGTAGACATGACTTTGTCATAAACAAAGCCTGCGTGCGTCCTAATATCGCCTCAATCAAACGAAACAATAACGCATTGCGGGATGGGGGAGAGGGAGAGAGGGCTCAATCGAACCCTTTATCTACATTGCAGAACTGTTTTGGTATTGGCTAATTACAGGGCTTCTTACCAAGTCCTGTTTTGAAAATTCTGCTCATTGATTCCAGCTTACTTACCTGTCACACGTCCGTTTGCGGAGGTTATGGTATGCAATTCGACGTACGCGCGCTTTCGCCCGACCACCTGATGGTGCGGCTCACCGTGGACGCCCATGACGAATCCGACGTCCGGCGTCAAATGGAAATTCGCGGGCTGTTCGCCGCCTCCATTTCCCCGGCGAGCGGCGGCCTGGGAATCGGCCTGGGAAACGGCCTGCGGTTGCGCGGCGCGCGTCGAAGCAGAATGTCGCTGACACTGTTCAGCCAGGAATTGCTGGCACTGCTCAATGCGGGACTGAGCATTGTCGAATGCCTGGAGGCGCTGCTGGAAAAAGAAAATAATGCAGCCGCGAGCGCGATGCTTTCCAGCCTGCTTTCCGGATTGCGCGACGGCAAGCGTTTTTCCGGCGTGCTGGCGGAGCAAGAAGCGTTGTTCCCGCCGCTCTACATCGGCATTGTGCGGGCAGCTGAAGATACCAGCGACCTGCCGCATGCGCTGACACGCTACATCGCCTACCAGCAACGCATCGATAGCGTGCGCGAGAAGCTCGTCAGCGCGGCTATTTATCCACTGATCCTGCTAGCCGTCGGCGGCGCGGTCAGCGCTTTTCTGATCGGATACGTGGTGCCGCGCTTCGCAGAGGTTTATCAGAGCGCCGGACGCAACCTGCCGTGGCTTTCGCAACTGCTGCTCGACTGGGGCCAGTTCGCGACCAGCCATGGCAACGTGCTACTCCCCGCGGCGGTGCTGGCCACATTCCTTTTTTACCGCTGGCTGCGCAACCTGCATACGCGCGGCGGCATCGCACCTTTGCTGGCGCGCATCCCGGGCGTCGGCGAGCGGATAAAAATCATGCAACTGTCCCGGCTGTACATCACCCTGGGCATGCTGCTCGAGGGCGGCATCAGCATCGTCGTCGCGATCGACACCGTCCAGGGCATGGTCTCGGCGGACCTGCGCGCCAACCTGCTGGCATCCAAGCACGCCATCCAGTCAGGCCAGGCGCTTTCCAGCGCCTTCGAAACGCATGGGCTGAGCACACCGATCTCGTTGCGCATGCTGCGGGTCGGCGAACGCAGCGGCGGCCTGGGCCAAATGCTTACGCAATCGGCCAGCTTTTACGACGGCGAAATCAGCCGCTGGATCGAGCGCTTCCTGCGCATGTTCGAACCGATTCTGATGGCGGCAATCGGACTGATCGTCGGCGCCATCGTGGTGTTGCTGTATATGCCAATTTTCGATCTTGCAGGAGGATTGACATGAATGCGCCGGCCCATTCCTTGCCCACGATTGACGTCGCGCTGCTGCAGCGCGCTCGCCATCAGGCGAAGCAATCGAATCGCTCGCTGATCACCGAACTGGAAGTGCTGACCGCCGCCTCCGCCCGGGACATGGTGCTGGCAATGGCGACCTCGTTCGGCATGGACGTGCTCGAGACCGCGCAGATGCTGGCGTTGACGCCGGCTTTCGATTTATTGCCGTTATCGAAGGCCATGCAACGTGGTTGCGTGCTGCTGCGCACGGCCGCCGCGCAACTGATAGGCGTGATCGCCGACCCGTTCGATGCCGACCTGCAAACCTGGCTCACGACACGCGCTGCGGCGCCGGTGGTGTACTGCCTGGCGTTGCAGGCCGACATTCAGGCCTACCTGTCGAAGCAGGAGGAGTCGGTACGCGCAGTCGATACTTTGGTCAGCAACGCCGACGACGGCGCGCACGGCGGCAAGACGGCGGCGGTGCTGTCGTTCGTTTCGCTGTCGGAAGCGGTGAGTCCGGCCGTTAAGTTAGTTAATTCGACGCTATACGATGCGCTCAAGGCGGGCGCCTCCGACATCCATCTGGAGAGCACCGCGCAGGGATTGGCCGTCAAGTATCGGATCGACGGCGTACTGAATCATGCGACCTCGGCCAACGGCATTGAAGTCACGCAGCAAGTGATCTCCTGCCTCAAGGTACTGGCCGAACTGGACATTGCCGAGCGCCGCGTGCCGCAGGACGGCAGCTTCCGCGTCGAAGCCGGCGGCCGGGAAATCGATTTGCGACTTTCGATCATGCCCAGCATTCACGGCGAAGATGCCGTGATCCGGATTCTCGACAAACGCGCGATGATCGAAGCCTACGGTTCGCTGACGCTGGAAGCACTGGGTTTCGATGCGCCCTCGCTGGTGTCGCTGCGCGCACTGGCCGGAGAACCCTACGGCATGCTTCTGGTAACCGGCCCGACCGGTTCGGGCAAGACCACTACCTTGTACGCGGCGCTGACGGAAATTCATAACGGCCGCGACAAGATCATCACGATTGAGGATCCAGTCGAATATCAATTACCGGGAATTCTGCAGATTCCGGTCAATGAAAAAAAGGGCTTGAGTTTTGCGCGCGGCCTGCGTTCAATTCTGCGGCACGATCCCGACAAGATCATGGTCGGCGAAATCCGCGATCGCGAGACCGCCGAGATTGCCGTGCAGTCCGCGCTGACAGGCCATCTGGTATTGACCACAGTGCACGCAAACAATGTGTTCGATGTATTCGGACGCTTCAATCATATGGGCATCGACCCGTATGCTTTCGTGTCCGCGCTCAACGGCATCTGGGCGCAGCGGTTGGTGCGACTCAACTGCATACGCTGCGCAATACCTTACACGCCGGACGAAAGCGACCTGGCGCGCGTGCATCTGACCCGCGCCGATGTTGCCGATTTCCGTTTCATGCACGGCAAGGGCTGCGGCGACTGTCGCGGCACCGGATTCAGCAAGCGGCGCGCAATTGCCGAGATCCTGATTCTCAACGATGAGGTGCGCGAGTTGATCATCGAGAAGCAATCGATCCGCCACATCAAGGAAGCCGCTCGCCGCACCGGCACTCGCAGCCTGCGTGAAGCCGCGCTCGATCTGGTCAAGAGCGGCGAAACGACGCTCGAGGAAATCAAGAGGGTCACACTGCATGGATAAGCTCAATACATCGCTGCGCATCGGGCTGTCCAGAAGTTCGGTGACGCTATTGCGCACCAGCGGCTGGTCGCGTCCCCGCCGCGAAGTGTTGACCGAATATCCGCTCGACGGCAGTTCGTCGCAGCAGATCCTGGAAGGCCTGCGCGCGGCGTTGGTCGATGCAAGCTGCGCGAAGCTGGCGACGACCGTGGTGCTGGCCGACGACTGGGCGCGTCTGTTCATGGTCACTCCGCCGCATAACGCGGAATGGCTTCGGGACTGCAAGGCGGCGGCGGCGCTGCGCTTTCAGTCGCTGTATGGCGAGCCGCCACAAGACTGGACGATAGACGCCGACTGGGAGGCGCAACATCCGTTTCTGGCGTGCGCGTTGCCGCGTTCGATACTGGGCGCGCTGCAGCAGGCCGGCGCCGAGCGCCGTTTGACATTCGTCAGCATCATGCCGCAATTCGTGGCGGCCTGGAATCGCTGGCGGCGCGGCGTGCACGCCAATACCTGGTACGGGACCGCGCATGCCGACGCACTGACCCTGGGTGTAATTAGCGGACGCCGGCTGGTCGACCTGCGCCGCCTGGCCGTACCGTTTGCGGCGTGTACCGATCAGACCTGGTTGCCGGAACAGATCGCGCGCGAAGCACTACGACTGGCGCTGCCTGTGCCGGAGCGCATCCATCTCTGCGGCTGTGTGCCGGATGCCTGGATAACCCAGGGTCCCGGCGAGCCGGCCTGCATCCGGCTCGACGCCATGCCTCCGACGCCCGATTTCGCGAGTGAGTCGGCCGGCGCTACGCTGGCCTATACGGGAGCACGCGCATGAAACCCAGCCGCATCGACTTTGCGCCGCGTTCGCTTCGACGCACCATTGCGCGCACCCGGCCCGCAACCTGGCTGATCGGATCGATCGGACTGATGCTATGCGCGAGTTCCGCGGTTATCGCATATAACCTGCTGAGGCAAGGTGAGGCGCGGCAGGCCGAACTGCAACGCATCCAGACACGCATCGCAGCGCGCATCCAGCCTGCGCCGGCGCGACACGAAGTCGTCATTCCGGATGGACAGGCCGACGCGGTAAACGAGATCGTCGGCCGCCTCAATCTGCCTTGGCGCGATGTATTTCAAGCGATCGAATCGGCAACGCCGGCCAGCGTCGCATTACTGGAACTCAGCCCCGATGCGAAGCGGCACGCGATCAAAGGCACGGCGGAGGCCAAGAACGGCGACGACATGCTGAACTACATCGCACGGATCGGCAGTCAACCGTTTTTCGATTCGGTGGTGCTGACTCGGCATGAAATCAATGAGCAGGATCCGAACAGGCCGCTGCGCTTCCAGTTTCTGGCGGTATGGGAGGACACCGGAAAATGAAAACCGCGTATATCGGAAAACTGGCGTTGCGAACGCATCTTGCATTCTCGGCTTTCGGCGCGAGCAATATCGTTGCCGCTCTGCTGTGTCTGGCGGGCGCGCTGTGCTGGTTGTGGTGGATTCCGCAACAGCAGACCAAGATCGAGACGCAACAGGCCGAACTTAGCGACCGGCGCGCGGCCTTGCTGGCGATGCCGGCCGCACCGCTCAAAGCCGCGATCTCCCCGGCCCAGGCGGATCTCGCCGCCTTCTACGCCGTGCTGGGCGACCGTCGTCGCGCCGAAGCGCAGATCCGCGTCCTGTTCGACATCGCCCGCGCTAGCGGGTTAGCGCTGGCCAAGGGCGAGTACAAGTCCGAAAAAGAGCGCAATAGCCAGAGCTACAGCTATCAGATTCTGTTGCCGATGACCGGCTCGTACAGCGCCATACGTCAATTCTGCGAGAGAGTTCTGCTGGCAATCCCGTTCGCATCGCTCGATGAAATCAGCTTCAAGCGCGATGCTATCGGCAACGGTGCACTGGACGCGCGGCTGCGTTTCACTTTTTACCTGAGCGACGCGCCGCTTGTCCGCCAGGAGCAGAAACTCGCCACCATGGAGGATCACGTCCCATGAAAACGCGTCATTTAGGTTTAGGCGTCTCGCTCCTCGCAGCGGCGTGGCTTACCTGGTTTGGCGACAAATCGCCGGCCACGGCCGTCGTACAGCCGATAGAGCACAGCCGCTCCGCCGATGCGCCGGCCGGGCCCGGAGCCACTTCCGCGCAGACGGCTGCGCGGGCGATAGGCAAGTTGCGCGCACGCGACGAATTGATCGGCAATGCAAGCGGGCCGGCCGACATGCTATTCGGCGTCCAGAGCTGGACCCCGCCGCCGCCGCCGCCGATAAAAGTCAACGCAGGACCGCCGCCGAAACCCGTTGCGCCGCCGTTGCCGTTTACCTATCTCGGCAAGAAACTGGAAAACGGAACATGGGAAGCATATCTGGCGCGCGGCAACGATACCTACGTCGTGCGCGAGCAAAACATGATCGACAAGATGTATCGCGCCGAATCGATCAGGCCGCCGACATTGACCATTACTTATCTGCCGCTGAAGCAGATCCAGACGCTGACAATTGGAGAGGCCGACTAATGTTTGCATACCGAATTTACTTACCCGCCCGGTATCCGTCGATGCCGCGCTTCTGGCGCAATTGCACAATTGCCGGGGCGATCCTGCTGCTTGGCGGATGCGCGGCCGAAATAGCCTATAACCAAGGCAAAGGACTGGTCGCACAGGGCCGGGTTGAGGAAGGCATGGCCAAATTCCAGGAAGCGCTGGCACGCGATCCGGAGGAGCTGCAATACAAAGTCGCCTACATTCAAACACGCGAGCGCGCCGTCAACAGCTACGCCGAACAGGGCGACCGCAATGCCAGCGCCGGCAGGCCCGATGCGGCCGAATCGCTTTACAGGCGCGCGCTGGCGCTCGATTCAGGCAACGAGCGCTCGAAAGCCGGACTGCGCGCGCTGGATGCGGCCCGGCGTCGCGAACTCGCCGAGGCACAGGGAAAGGAGGATGCCGCAAACGCAGACCGCGTCGCCAAGGCGCCGGTTGAATCGACGCTAGCGGCCGCTTACAAGAAACCAATCTCGATCGAGTTCAAGGATGTCTCGTTAAAACAAGTATTCGAGGTCATCTCTCGCTCATCGGGCTTGAACTTCCTGTTTGATAAGGATGTGCGCACCGATCAGAAGGTTACGCTTTTCTTAAAAAACAGCACGATCGAATCGGCGGTGTACTACACGCTGCTGACCAATCAGCTCGAACAGCAAGTGGTGAACGCAAACACGATCTTGATTTATCCGAACACCGCGAACAAGCTGAAGGACTATCAGGAAATGGTCGTGCACAGTTTTTACCTTACCAACGCTGACGCGAAGATGGTGGCAAATACCTTGAAGACCATCATCAAGTCGCGCGACGTCGTGGTCGACGACAAGCTCAACATGCTGATCGTACGCGACAGTCCGGAAGCGATCCGACTGGCTGCCAAGCTGGTTGCAATGCACGATATGCCGGAGCCGGAAGTGATGCTCGAGGTGGAAATACTCGAAGTCAAGCGCAACCTGCTGTTTGAACTCGGCATTGCCTGGCCGGATAGCCTGAGCCTGACGCCGCTCGCATCCGCCGCCTCCGGTGCGCTCACCCTGGACGATTTGCATCACATCAGGAGCTCGACGCTCGGCGCTACCATCGGGTCCACCACGATTAACGCAACCAAGCAGAACGCGGATGCGAACATCCTCGCCAATCCGCGCATCCGTGCGCATAATCACGAAAAAGCCAAGATCCTGATCGGCGACCGGGTTCCCCTCATCACGACAACGTCCACAGCAACCGGCTTTGCGTCCGAATCGATCAATTACATCGACGTGGGTCTGAAACTCGATATAGAACCTTCGGTCCATCTCGATAACGACGTAACGATCAAGATTGCCCTGGAAGTGAGCAACATCGTCAGCCAGCTTCAAACCAAGTCCGGCTCGGTCGCCTACCAAATCGGCACTCGTACTGCGAGCACTGTGTTGCGGCTCAAGGACGGTGAGAACCAAGTGCTTGCAGGACTCATCAACGATGAAGACCGGCGCAGCTCCAAAAAGGTGCCCGGCTTGGGCGACCTGCCTTTGATCGGCCGGCTGTTCGGCACCACTGCGGACGACCACCAGAAAACCGAAATCGTGCTGTCGATCACGCCGCACCTGATCCGCAACATCGGGAGACAGGAAATAGATCTGAGCGAGTTTTCATCTGGAACCGAAAGCAGCCTGCGCACACGCCCGGAAGGCATGAGTCAGCTTGCCGCCCGATCGCCGCTGATTATGTTGGCCGGCTCGCCGTCGCCGCAGCCGATCCTGCCGGATCAACCGATCCCATACAACGCTTCGTCGGCGCCGCTGAGCGCCGACAGCGAGCAGCCAAGCGCCGCAATGTCGGGCAGCGCGCAATTGCGCTGGGACGGCGCCCAGCAAATAAAGGTCGGCGATACCTTCACGTTACAGTTGTCGATGCAGTCCGGCCAGCCGGTGACCAGTCTGCCGTTGGCGATTACCTATGACGAGAAGGTGCTTCAGGCCAGCGGCGTGACCGAAGGCAGCTTCCTCAAGCAAGGCGGCGCCCAGACCATCTTCAACAGCAAGATCGATCCCGGCGGCCAAATCCTCATCACCGGCACCCGCACCAACAAAAACGGCGCAACCGGCAACGGAAATTTCGCCAGCATCAATTTTCGCGCACTGGCGCCAGCCGACGCCTCCGCAATCCAACTGTTGACGGCGGCGCCCGTCGGCGTCGGGGGAAGCATCATTCCCGCGCAAGCGCCGGCGCCGCACATGGTGCAAGTGGAGCCGTAACGCGGGATAACGAGAAGGAAAAAAATGAACCTGGCCTGGATTTTCGCAAAACGGCAGACGCGTGCAGGCGGGCTGCGGGCTGCCGCCGGATTCACGCTGATCGAATTGCTGGTGGTGCTGGCGATCATCGGCGTGCTTGCCACTATTGCCCTTCCGCTGGCGCAGGTGTCGGTGCAACGCGACCAGGAACATGCATTGCGGCGCGCGCTGCGCGACATCCGGAACGGGATCGATGCATACAAACGCGCCAGCGACGAAGGGCGGATTACCAAGTCGATCGGCACTTCGGGCTACCCGAAAAATCTGGAAGTGCTGGTCGAGGGCGTCAACGACCTGCGCAGTCCAACCCCGAAGAAGCTGTTTTTTCTGCGCCGCATTCCGGGCGACCCGATGGCCGATGTCATCAGCGGACTTGAATCGGCGTCATGGGGCAAACGGAGCTATGCCAGTGAAGCCGACGATCCGCAAGCCGGCGACGATATCTACGATGTTTATACCAAATCGACGAAGACCGGCCTGAACGGTGTTCCGTACAGAAAATGGTGACCATCATTCCACGGGCAAACAGGCCCCCCCTTCAGCGCCTGGCGCAACGCGGTTTCACGCTGATCGAACTGCTGGTCGTGCTTGCGATCGTCGCGCTGTTGCTGACGCTGGCCGTTCCGCGTTACTTTCACAGCGTGGACACGGCGCGTGAAACGGTCCTGGTCAGAAATCTGGCGACCGCGCGCGATACGATCGACAAGTTCTATCAGGACACCGGGCGCTATCCGGACTCCCTGGAGGAACTGGTGGAGAAAAAATACTTGCGCTCACTACCCGTCGACCCGATCACCAATAGCACCACAAGCTGGATCATTGTGCCGCCCGGCGACGACGGCAAAGGCAGTGTCTACGACTTGCGTAGTGCGGCGCCGGGCAGGGGCCGCACCGACATCCCGTTTTCGGATCGGTAGGATCATCATGGCGCCTCCGATTCTGCGCGAACGCGGCTTTACCTACATTGGCGTACTCATTATGGTCGCGGTGATCGGCGTCGCCGCATCCGCGACACTGCTGCTGGGGTCGGTCATGCAGCGTCGCGCGGCAGAGGAAGAACTGCTGATGATCGGGGACGAATTTCGCGATGCATTCGTGAGCTATGCGAACGCCACCCCCCCGGGCCGGCCGCGCACCCCGCCATCCCTGCAAGAGTTGCTGAAAGATCCGCGCTTTCCGACCATACGCCGCCACCTGCGCAGAATATATGTGGATCCGATCAGCGGTAAAGAGCAATGGGGAACCGTCCCGGCGCTGCCGGGCCCCGGCATCATGGGCGTCTACAGCCTCGCGGACGGCAAGCCGATTAAAATCGGCAATTTCGACCCGCGTTTCCAGGACTTCGAAGGAAAGACTTCATATAGTGAATGGAAGTTCATGCCGCCGCCGGAAGCGATCGTCCCTACGCCCGGGTTGCCGCGTTAGCCTGAGTTGTATCGGCTTACTATTGGCTTGATCAGTTTTGCTTGTTTCGATTCTCGGCCTGGTTGTCTGCGCGCCCGCCCTGTTCATGTGCGCGACCTGCGATTCGCCCAGCGCCCTGCCCGCTCTTGAAGCAGCCTTCCGACCCGGCCGCGTGAATGTCAGTCGGCGGTAAAAAGAAAATCGACAAGCCGGTGACAGTGACATCTAAATGGATGGCATATTTTTTACAGGCCGCAGGAAAAGCAGGAGCACCGCCGCAAAAATCGGACCGACCGCTAGCGTCACGAGCGCCAAGGAGAACGATTTTGTCTGGCCATATACTAATCCGACCATCAACGGCGACATTGCGCTGCCCAACTGCCACACCGCATTAGTTAAGCCGGCCGCGGCACCTGCCGATTTGTTGCCAGATGTATGTGTGATTTCAGCCATCAAAAGCGGCGTATACCCAAAAGCAAAGGCACCAAGAATAGGGGCGAGTAGATAGAACTGCGCTGTTGTCGAACATTGGCCAAATACCAGTAACAACATTGCGAAGCCAGCTAGGCAAGCGATGGACATTGGGTTACGAAGTCGTTCATTTAGATCCGATATCCAGCCTAAAGTAGGTTTTGCCAGGACCGCACCTACGCCAAACCATGCGGCGATCGATCCAGCAACAATTGGGGAAATGCCGTAGTGCTTTGTCATTAAGGCATTGCTCCAGGCACCATAACCAACTGTCCCCCAAAGTCCACCTAGGCCTGCAAGCGCCAAGAAAATCAAATTTTTGTTTTTAATCAGGCTGCGTATTTCGGTACGAGTGATTGCAACATACGGAACGCGCAAAGGATTATCGCGTAATAACAGAAACGATACCAGTGCCCAGCAAAGGGTGATTCCACCAAGTATTCGGAACGCGGTTTCCCAGCTGTATTGCTGCGACATGAGCGGCACCGTAGCATTCGCAATCACCACTGCCAGCGACGTTGCTGTCGTGTAGATTCCCATTGCCTTGCCTTTTTCTTTGCCAAACCAAGCGGTTAATATCTTCACCCCAGCAGAATAATCTGCGCCCGCTGCGACTCCCATTGCCAGCTGAATCGCGATGCCGCTGGTTAAAGAATGGGTGTAGCTAAAAAAGAACGTCGCAATGCCAAGCGGAACCAACGCAAACGTCAGCATAAGCCGCCCACCGAATGTATCCGTGAGAAAGCCCCCAACCAGGTTCGCCGCAACATAGCCTATATAGAAGGCGGTAATGAACGCGCCCAGCATGCTTACCGACAATCCTAGTGAGTGACCAACTGGCGCCGCTACCGTACTCCACGCGACCCGGTCAACATAACTCAGCAAAAATGCAGTCCATGTCACGAACAGCACTACCCAGCGGTATGCGGGCAGCGCGTCGGCAGCAGACATTTTCGTCTTAAGGCCAGGGGTGCTAGTGGCGCTCCCCGATAGCTTGGTGCTTGTCTCCATTATTTCATCCTTGATGCCACATTTTTTTTGTGGCTTTATCCTGCAGGTTTATATCTGGCGCCGGCCTGGGCTACACCTGTAGCCGTAACCGGTCATTTCACATATCGAGCACGAGCGTGCTACTTTTGCTGCGTGATACACACACCATCATGGTTTTGTTTGCCGCGCGTTCTGCCTTGCTAAGTATGCTGTCCCGGTGATCAACATCACCAGCCAGCACCTTGGTTTCGCATGCACCACAGACCCCTTCCCCGCAGCTATAGTTGGGAGATGCACCGGCATCTAGTAACGCACTCAACAACGAGCCTCCGGCGGGCACCTGGATGGTCAGGCCGCTGCGGCGGAGTTCAACGCTATAACTCGGATCAGTTGTTGCGGCGTCTACCGGAATGGGGATGGGCGCGAAACGTTCGACATGCGCGTTTGCGTATCCGATGTCGTCGCATGCCTGTTCGAATGCCTCCAGCATTTTTCCCGGGCCGCAGCAATAAAGGTGGGTATCGACCGGGCGCCCGTCGAGCAACTGCTTGAGATTCGGTGGTCCACTACGTTCTTCGTCAAAGTGCCAGGTCACCTGGATAGCGGCCGACTTAGCGATTGACTCAACCTGCTCCATGAAAGCCGCTTCCCTTCGCGATCTTGCGCAATAAATGAATTCGGTCCGCTTTCCTAGGCTCGCCATGCGCTCGAGCATGCTCAAAAGCGGTGTCACACCGATGCCTCCGGCTACAAGGACAGTGTCAACTGCCTCTTCGTTTAGGACAAAATTATTGCGCGGAGGCGAGATGGATACCCGCATGCCCACTCGCAAATTCTCATGGACATAGCGTGAGCCGCCTCGACTTTCTTGGTTCTTGAGGATAGCGATCACGTATTCATGGCGATCGGAAGATGCGTTAAGCAGCGAATAGCTGCGTATCAAACCGTTGGGCAAATGCAAGTCGATGTGCGCACCGGGTGAAAATGATGGAAAAGGCGACGAAGGTTCGTCAGGGCGCAGCACAACGCTGACGACGCCCTCTGCCTCGTAACGCATGCTGTAAACAAGCGCAAAAAGAGTGGAACATGACATGCTCATGGCCTCGGTATTTTGGTGGTAAAAAGTTCGCTCATCCGATTCAGGTGAGCGAAATGGCCTACATCACGTGCAAGCCACCATCAACCATTACAGTGGTACCTGTGATAAACGAAGCTTCGCTGGATGCCAGCCAAAGTATTGGATAAGCGACCTCGTCGGTAGTCGCCCAGCGGCGCAGCAACGACGTATCCTGTCGCTCGCCCATCAATTGGGCGACGCTCTTATCACTGGCTTTTGCTTTCGCGAGCTGGAAATCAGTCAGCGTTGCGCCTGGGCAAACGGCGTTTACCCGAACACCATGTTGTGCCTCTTCGTGAGCCATGGTGCGAGTCAGAGCCAGTTGCCCTGCCTTCGTGGCGTCATACAATCCCATGCCTTTTCGACCAGTTACTGCATAGCAGGATGAGACGTTGACAATGCTTCCGCTTCCCGAGAGTCGCAATTGAGGGAGCGCCGCCCGGCAGTAGTTAGCAGCGCCAAACAGATTGACAGCGGTGATGGCTTGCCATTCTTCAAGAGTTGCTTCAGAGGCCGGTGCGTAATTTCTCATCGCGGCGTTATTAACGAGAATATCGAGAGCGCCATGTGAGGCGACAGCTTGGCGAACCGCAGCGTCAGCCGATTCGGTTTCAGTAACGTTCGCGATGAAATGCGTCACCTTTGCCAAGGGTATCTGAGCAAGAATCGCAGCCGCGGTGTGCTCAAGCGCGTGTCCATCGGTATCAACCAACGTAACAGCGGCCCCCTCATTACAGAATAACAGAGCGCAAGCTTTTCCTATTCCTGCCGCGCCGCCGGTGATGAGCGCTGATTTTCCTGCAAGTCGTTTCATGATTTTTTATCTCCTAGATCAACCGCGTACCCAAGCTCAAAAAATGCGATCTCTCAGGCGTGCCGGTGTCAGCAACACTTTTTAATTCAAGGTGTTTAGATTGTGTAAACGGGGTGTGTGCGACTATCCGTCAGGTACTCCTTTGCCCATTCGGTCGGATCGACCGAACGTTCGAGCAATACGCCAGCTGCACGGACATGTTGCGCAGAGACGGACAACGCTGGCGGTTCTATCCCTTGTTCGAGTCCTGCTACAGCCTCCTGCAGCATTCGACGCGCCATCACGATTGCTTTATCGGTCGGAAGGAGATGTTCTGCATCGTGGTTTTGGATCGGACCCATGCTTTCTTGTAAAGATGCGTCTTGCATGGCAAAGCCAAGGATGCCGCTATACGCCCGCTTATCTTTCTGCGCCTGGCGGTCCATCAAGTAATTATTGTCCTTGTTGGCCTTCGGGCGGAAACTTCCAGGTTCGTATTCGCAGTGGATCCCTTTTCCGGCTTCAAGCTCCTCGCGTTCCTCAGCCGACAGCGGCTTGTTCGGATGAAAATTGATGGCCCAAGACCAGCAACTATGATCGTCAATTGGCACCCATACGTGACCGGCTAAGGAATGTTCGCCGAAAGGCGGAATAAGCGAAAACCAGGGGAACAGCCACTGAGTTACGCGCCAGTAATATGAATCGGGTTCGCCGTTGCGGCGGCCAAACAATGTCAGACCAAATGGCTGCTTCTCGATCTCAAAGATCACGTTTCCATCCGCTTTGATGTAATCGAGTGCTTTCGTATCTTTATGCATCGGGTCGTTGTCAACCTCATAGCGATGTACATACGAAACGTGGGCAGTATCGATTCCGCCTTCCATCGCCTGCAAATAGTTGCACTCTTGAACGCGTTTTGAAATAAAGACATGACTTGGTGGCAGCGTAGCCCACTCCAACTCTGGTGGTTCCGGCATTTTTTCTGGCGGCCCCATGTACGCCCATAAAAGACCGCCACGCTCAATGCAGGGATATGACTTGATATTCATGCGCGCGCAAGACTGCGGAGCAGAGGGCACGTCGACGCATTTACCATTACGGTCGAATTTGACACCGTGGTAAGCGCAGCGAATGCCATTTTCTTCGTTGCGACCGAAATACAGCGAAACGCCGCGGTGCGAGCAGAACTCGTCAATCAGGCCAGGGCGTCCTTCACTATCACGAAACGCAAGCAGTTTTTCTCCTAGGATTTGAACCCGCACTTGCGGACCATCCGGTTCTGCGATTTCGCTCAGCAACAGTACTGGCACCCAATAACGGCGCATTAGATTGCCCATCGGGGTGTCCCGACCTGTCCGTACTAATATTTCCATTGAAGCATCGCTCATTCAAGTTCTCCTAAGCTGGTTTCAAATTCTGCAATGTGTCCACTGCGTGATACATCAATCCATACCGTGATATTTACCCCAGTATATTTCGGCGCCGTTTAATGTCAAGAATTAATTTCATTAAAATAAGATCCGTGTCCACACAGTGACACACACGATGATCCACAGTAAAATCGGCGAGAGGTTGCGGTCGATCGTGAAATGACGCTTCGCGGGTTATATTGAGAGGCTGCACCCATTGGGGCGCCTGGATTAATTGGAGGGAAGATTGGAAAATGAAAAATCGGGCGACGGCGTCCGCGCTGTCAATAGAGCACTTGGCATCCTGACCGCATTTTCTGCGACAGAATTTGAACTAACCGCTGGTCAACTGCTCAAGCGCGTCGACTTGAGTCGCCCGACGTTGTATCGCCTGCTGTCGACATTGGAACAACTTAAATTCGTCGTTTCGGAGGGGGAACCACAAAAATTCCGGCTCGGACCCTCGGTCGCTTATTTGGCACACGTCTGGACTGCCAGCCTCGATTTAAATGCAGTTGCCCAACCGATGATGCGACGTATCTGGGAGAGTACAGGCGAAACAGTTGCACTGTTTGTTCCTGAAGCCGCGCAACGTCTATGTGTCGCGGAAATGGCCAGTTCCCAACCGTTAAGTTTCAAAAGGGGCGTTGGGTATAAGGAGCGGCTCGCACTTGGTGCCAGTGGTCGCGCGATCCTCGCCTTCAGGGACCTGGATCCGGATCAAATCAAAGCATTGATTGAAGGAATCGACATTGGTTTTGAGGAATATGAAAAAGAGCTAAACCTGACCAGGCAACGCGGCTACGCGATAAGCCGAGAAGAACTGATCGCCGGCGCGATCGCAGTCGCTGCGCCGTTTTTTAGTCAGAACGGTCAAGCTGCAGGCTCGATCGGTGTTTTTGGGCCAAGTGTGAGGATGAATGAAGAGCGGATTGAACAGCTGGGTATGCTTGTGAAACGCGAGAGCGAAAATCTTTCGCTAGCGCTCGGATACTACGCAACGGCTGCATAGCGCTTAGTTAGCGCTTTGCAGGAAATGGGCGGATGGAAGTCTTCGGAAATGGTGTGGCGACATGCACACCTTGCTCCGGCGAAAATGGTCAAGCATGCAGCAGTAATTGGGCATCTACTTCAGGGCACGGCGCAAGACTCCTAAAACGAAAAAGGCCTTCCGAGTGGAAGACCTTGAATCTGTTGGTGGGGCGTGTGTGATTCGAACACACGACCTACGGATTAAGAGTCCGCTGCTCTACCAACTGAGCTAACGCCCCAACAGGGGTCGAATTATAGCGGCAGTTTGCGGTTTTCGCCAGCTTTTCTATCACCGCTCCCGACCATCGCCATAATCGTTACCCCGGCAACGCAATTTGCCCCAATCGGCTACACTTTTCATTTAGTTTGCGATCAGGAAAAAGTATGCCTACCCCTATGAAAATTGATTTCGTTTCCGATGTTTCCTGCCCTTGGTGCGTGGTAGGACTGCGTTCGCTGCAACAGGCCATTGAACGTGTCGGCGACGATGTGCAGGTCGATTTGCATTTCCAGCCGTTTGAGCTCAATTCGCAGATGCCGGCCGGCGGACAAAATATCATCGAACATCTGGCCGAAAAATACGGTTCCACACCGGCCCAGCTTGCTACCAGTAGCGAGGCCATCCGGGCGCGCGGTGCGGCGCTCGGCTTCACTTTCAACATGGATAAACGCGAGCGTATTTACAATACCTTCGACGCCCACCGTTTGTTGCATTGGGCTGGGCTTGAAGGCCGCCAGCTGGCATTGAAAACCGCATTATTCGATGCCTATTTCACGCAGGGTCTGAATCCTTCGGATCATGCAGTGCTGGTTGAACTGGCGCGCAAGGTGGGACTGGATGCAGCAAAGGCGCAGCAGATTCTGTCCGCCGATACCTATGCCGCCGAGGTTCGCGCGCAACAGCAGTTTTATCGTCAGCAAGGCATCAATGGCGTGCCGGCGGTGATTATCAATGATCGCCATTTGATCTCAGGCGGCCAGCCGGTGGAGGTATTCGAGCAGGCATTGCGGCAAATTGCCGCGGCCGAATAAGGCCAGATAAGCCCGAAGCGGCAATATGCGGCCGGATACCCTTATTTGTTCCCGCCTGCTGTACAGTGGCGGCTTTTATTAATGCAGGGAAGCAAAATGAGTGAAATCGATCGCCGGATTCTAAAAACCATCAATGAGCAAAAAGGCCAGATTACTGCCCTGACCTGTCTGATCAACGGCCTGTTTCACTCATTGCCGCGGGATTTCTGCGCCAAGGCATTGCAGGAATTCGATGTCGAGACCGAACTGGCGCGTGAGATGTTTGCGCAGACCAATGCCAATGATGTGGTCAGAGCCAGCTTTGAAGCGCATGTGAAAGCATTGAACGATTTACGTCAGGATAAACCGGCTTCGCATTAAACCGCGGCGAACGATCCGTTCACTCCATCGCCAGCATCGTTTCCAGCAGCCATCCGCCGGCCGGACCGAGCGTGCGCTGACGCGACCAGACTGCATCGATTTGCACCTGTCGCGGCCAGCCTCGCATTGCCAGTTGTCGCAGCTTATCGCCGGCGAACTGCTGGACCAGCCATTTCGGCAGCGCAGCCCAGCCGAATCCCATCGTCGTCATTTCCAGCATCATTAAGTAACTCGGGGCCGACCAACTGCGCCCGGCGGTCGGCTTTGCCGGCAGCATCGCCGAAGTGGCAAGCCTGATCTGCCGGTGTTCGGCCAATAGTTCGGCGTTGACCGCCGGCTCGCGCGCCAAGGCATGCGTAGTGGCCACGTAAAGCGCGATTTCCGAACGCTCCGATAACGCTGCCGAGCCGATATCCGGCGGATAGTCGGCCTGCCCCTGTACTAATCCGATATGCGCCCTGCCGCTTTGGATCATCGCCAGCAAATCCGGTCCTTCCGCAATCACACA
Organism: Herbaspirillum sp.; assembly: GCA_028291765.1. Taxonomy (GTDB): domain Bacteria; phylum Pseudomonadota; class Gammaproteobacteria; order Burkholderiales; family Burkholderiaceae_D; genus Herbaspirillum. Next base: position 10,457 of record JAQGNR010000203.1, on the reverse strand, counting down.
CTCAAATGCCAGATCCTGATAACGCTGCTCGAAGGCCTGCATGATCTGCTCATAGTGGATCGAATGGTAGGTGTCCGATAGCGCCAGCGTCAGCCGCGATTCCAGTCCGTCGACCAGTTGCAGCGCCGCGCGGTCGAGCCGGTCGGTGGCTGCCAGGATGTCCTGAACGCGGCCCAATAAGAGCCGGCCATGTTCGGTCAATGCCGGCTTACGGCTGCTGCGGTCGAACAGAATGACGCCCAGATCGGCTTCCAGATTGGCAATGGCGCCACTAATGGTGGACTGGCTTTTGCCCAGCTTGCGCGCCGCAGCCGAGAAGGAGCCCAGCATGGCCGCCTCGACAAACGCTAATAGAGCTTCCGGGGAATGGTGGATCATCTATCGTTATTTCCATTAATAACTGATTATCGATTATCACAAATAGCGATCATAATGCGGCATCTTTTTTGTCGTCAAGGATTAATAACATGAATAACGATATGAATCGCGGTAGAAATAACAACGCCGCCTCCCTGCAAAAATCGATCGTGGAACGCATTTTTCACGCATTTGTGTTTGAGCTGATCGCCATTGCATTAACGGCTGCTGCAATCGTCTGGCTGATGGATAAGCCGCTATCGCACGCCGGCGGGCTGGCCATCGCGATTTCGACGATTGCCATGCTCTGGAATATGATTTTTAACGCAGCGTTCGATCGGGCGCAGAGCAAGATGAAATTTCAGCGCACGATTACCGTGCGCGTGATGCACTCGCTGCTGTTCGAATTGGGATTGACGATTGCGGTCGTGCCGCTGGCGGCATGGGGCTTGGGAATCGGCCTGCTGGAGGCGTTCTTGCTGGATATCGGGGTGCTGCTGTTCTTCTTGTTCTATTCCTTTGTCTACAATTGGTTCTACGACATCATCAGAGCGCGGTTGCTGGCAAAAAGACATACCGCCGGCATCACCGCGCACTAATCGAATCAACGCATATCAATACATCCACAACGGCGGCAGATCAATTCCGATCTGCCGTCGTTTCACGTCGCTGACGAATAAATCCCATCACCGCCGGCATCAAAGAAATCACCACGATCGCAAGAATCAATAGGCTGAGATTTTTTTTGACGAGGGGCAGATTGCCGAAGAAATAACCGGCATAAGAAAAGGCGCCCACCCAAGCTACCGCGCCGACGATGTTATACGACAGAAAGCGCGTATAGCGCATTGCGCCAACGCCGGCCACAAACGGTGCAAACGTGCGCACGATCGGCGCAAAGCGCGCAATGATGATAGTTTTACCACCGTGCCGCTCGTAAAATGCGCGCGTTCTATCTAGGTGCTTGCGTTTGAAGATGCGCGAATCGGGCTTGTCGAATACTTTCAGCCCGATCATGCGTCCAATCTGATAATTGGCGCTATCGCCGAGCACGGCGGCCAAAATCAAAGTCGCCACCATTAAGTGAATATTGAATGCGCCGGCCGCTGCAATGGCGCCGGTGACGAACAGCATGGAGTCGCCAGGCAAAAACGGCGTGACGACCAAACCGGTTTCACAAAATATAATCAAAAACAATATCAGGAATAGCCAAGGCCCATAGGCGGTAGCCAATTGCGCCAGATGCACATCGATGTGCAAAATAAAATCGATCAAGAACGTTACAAATTCCATATTATCCCTGTCATGCTGATATCAAAACGGCATTTTACCGCGCTGTCCGCGATATGCCGATTTTTAGCGAAAATGTGGTCTGCTGTAAGAGTAAAATAACCGATCCGCCACGCCCCATCGCTGGGCACATACCACTGGCCATACGAAAGGTTGGAATGTCTGTAGCACTACCCCCCGAATCAGAGGCCCTCGGCGTCGATCCTGCGCTAGCCAAACACACCCCGATGATGCAGCAGTATTTACGCATCAAAGCGGAACATCCAGAAACACTGCTGTTTTACCGGATGGGCGATTTTTACGAATTGTTTTTCAATGATGCGGAGAAAGCATCGCGTCTGCTGGGTATTACGCTGACGCAACGCGGCGCGTCCAACGGTAATCCGATCAAGATGGCCGGCGTGCCGTTTCATTCGCTCGATCCCTATCTGAGCAAATTGATCAAGCTGGGCGAATCGGTCGCGCTATGCGAACAGATCGGCGATCCCGCCACCAGCAAGGGACCGGTCGATCGCAAAGTGGTGCGTGTGATCACGCCCGGCACATTGACCGATTCGGATTTGCTGCCGGAGAAATCGGAACGTTCGCTGTTGGCGCTCTATGTTACCGAGCAGCGCAAAACAATCACGCTGGGCCTGGCCTGGTTGTCGATGGCCAGCGGCGCGTTGCGGGTGATGGAATCGAGCGCCAATGCGGTTGATTTCGAAACGCGATTAAAACAGGAATTGGAGCGCATAGCGCCGGCCGAGTTGCTCGTGAGCGAAAGCATGGCAAGCCGCGTCGCCGCATTATTCAACGGCAAAATCAATACGGTGCCGGATTGGCATTTCGATATCGGCAACGGCAGCCGCGCACTGTGCGATCAACTGGCGGTCGCCACGCTCAATGGCTTCGGCGCCGAAGGCTTGAACGCCGCAATCGGCGCGGCCGGTGCGCTGCTGCGCTATGCGGAATCGACACAAGGCAAAGGTTTGCAACATGTCAGGGCCTTGACGGTTGAGTCCGAAAACGAATTTATCGGCCTGGATGCCGCCACTCGCCGCAATCTTGAATTGACCGAAACGCTGCGCACGCAGGATACCGGCAACGCGCCGACACTGTTTTCCTTGCTGGATCACTGCCGCACGGCAATGGGTTCGCGCTTGCTGCGGCACTGGCTGCATCATGCGCGGCGCGATCAGCAGGTTGCGCGCGCCAGGCATGCGGCGGTTAACGCATTGATGCGCACCGATGCATGCTCAGGCTTGTCCGGCACCTTGGCCGCCGTACCCGACATTGAGCGCATCACTACGCGCATCGCGCTGCTGTCGGCCCGCCCGCGCGATCTGGCCGGCCTGCGGGCCGGTTTGCAACAGCTGGGATCGCTGCGCGCTTATGTCGAAATCTGCGGACGCGATGCCGATGCGCCGCTGCTCAATACTTTGCACGGCGCGCTGGCCACGCCGCACGATTGTCTCGATTTGCTGGAGCGCGCAGTGCTGCTGGAACCTGCCGCGATGGCGCGCGACGGCGGCGTCATTGCGCGTGGCTACGATGCCGAACTCGATGAATTGCGCGGTCTCTCCGAAAATGCGGGGCAGTTCCTGCTGGACCTGGAAACGCGTGAACGCAGCCGTACCGGCATCAGCAATCTACGCGTTGAATACAATAAGGTGCATGGCTTCTATATCGAAGTCACGCATGGCCAAATCGATAAAGTACCGGACGATTATCGCCGCCGCCAGACACTCAAAAATGCCGAGCGTTACATCACGCCGGAACTGAAGGCGTTTGAAGATAAGGCGTTGTCGGCGCAAGAGCGCGCACTGTCGCGTGAAAAATATCTGTATGAACAATTGCTGCTGGCATTGGCGCCGTATATCAGCACGCTGCAGGCAATCGCGCATGCCTTAGCCCAGCTCGATACCTTGGTAGCGCTGGCCGATCATGCAGCGCGCCATAATTGGTGTGCGCCGCAACTGGTGCCGCAGCCGACCATCGTGATCGAACAAGGCCGGCATCCGGTGGTGGAAAATCAGATCGAACGTTTTATCGCCAACGATTGCTGCTTCGACGCCGAACAGCGGCTGCTGCTGATTACCGGCCCGAACATGGGCGGTAAATCGACTTATATGCGACAAGTCGCACTGATTACGCTGCTGGCTTATATCGGCAGCTTCGTGCCGGCGCAAAGCGCGACGATCGGGCCGATCGACCGCATCTTCACCCGCATCGGCGCGGCCGACGATCTGGCCGGCGGACGTTCCACATTCATGGTCGAAATGACGGAATCGGCGGCGATCCTGAATAACGCCACCGAGCATTCGCTGGTGCTGATGGATGAGGTCGGCCGCGGCACCTCGACCTTCGATGGACTCGCGCTGGCCTGGGCGATTGCCAATTATCTGATCGATAACAGCCGCAGCTTCACCTTGTTTGCGACGCATTATTTCGAATTGACGCAGTTGCCGGAAATTCACCCCACTGCCTGCAATGTGCATTTGTCGGCTATCGAACACAAAGACAGCATCGTTTTTCTGCACGCAGTGCAGCCGGGTCCGGCATCGCAAAGTTACGGGCTGCAAGTCGCGCAATTGGCCGGTGTTCCTCCCCTCGTTATTCGTGCTGCGCGCAAACGCCTGGCTTTACTGGAAGCGCAGTCGGTCAATACCACGCCGCAATTCGATCTGTTCAGCGCCCCGCCGGCAGCATTCGACGACGGGCCTGAAACCACAACCGCTGCGCCGGATCCTGCGACGCTGCGCTTGCTGCAAACACTGGACGGCATCAATCCCGATTTGCTGACGCCGCGCCAGGCACTCGATGCGCTGTATCAACTGAAGCAGCTTGGCGCCGGCCAGCAGGAATGAGGAGATGAACATGCGCCGCCGAAACCCGGGACAACCCCGCTCGCTATTGCTGGCGGCGCTGACGCTGATGACGCTGATGTTCACCTGTCTGAGCGCGCCGGCTGCGGCGGCCGATTTCAGTTTCGGTGTCATCGGCCAATCGTTTATCCACAATGACGGCGAAACCGCCTTACGCAACGCATTAGCCGAAAGCGATGCGGACAATCTGGCCTTCGTGGTCGTCAACGGCATCAAATCGGCCAGCGAATCTTGCAGCGACCGCTTATATACGGAGCGCCGCAGTATCCTGGACGAGGCGCAAAACGGCGTCATCATGTCGCTCGCGGCCAACGATTGGGTGCCATGTAAAAATAGCGCCGGAAAATCCAGCGCCATCGAACGGCTCAATCAAATCCGCGAACTGTTTTACGACAGCGATATGTCCCTCGGCGCCAGCAAACTGGATTTGATCCGGCAATCGGCCTCGCCTAAATTTCGCGAATATGCAGAAAATGCGCGCTGGGAAATTGGCGGCATCTTATTTGCCACGGTGAACCTGCCGATCAATAACAATCACTATCGTAGCGACGGCGGCCGTAACGGCGAATACGAAGACCGGCTGATTGCCAATCGCGACTGGCTGCAACGGCTGTTCGCCATTGCCAAAAATCAAAAACTGCCGGGAATTGTGTTGTTCACAGATGCCAATCCCTTATTGCCGCTGTTGCAGAGAGCGCCGGAATTGCGTGGACAACGCGATGGATTCAATGAAGTGCGCCAGTTGATCACGACCTTGTCGGCCAAATACGCCGGCCGCGTGTTGCTGGTACATAGTCAGCAACACGCGCCGCGCAATATTATCTGGTACGGCAATCTGGGAACGCTGGGAAGCGACGTCAACTGGTCTAAGATCGGCGTGGATACCGCTCGGCCGACCTTGTTTTACATTGCAGAACACAAGGAAGCGCCGCCCTCAGCAACGCAGCATCAGTGAATCGGATGGCTGCGGAAATGGTCGCCTTCATCGTGGTCGCCGTCATGATTATGATCGTGCCCGTGATCATGGCCATGCGCACCGTGCACGTGCTGATGTTCAATTTCCTCTTCGGTCGCAGCGCGAACTTCCGTCACACTCAACGCAAAACGTAATGCCATGCCTGCCAGCGGATGATTGCCGTCCAGAACCACCTTGTCATCAGCGATATCGGTCACAGTGAAAATAGTGGTTTCGTCTTCGTTGTCGTCCGGCGTGCCTTCGAACTGCATGCCGATTTCCAGCGGCGTCGGCAGATTGCTGCGCGCTTCGATCTTGACCAGTGCGGCATCGTATTCACCGAATGCGTCGCCCGGCTCAACCTGAATCGTCGTTTCGTAACCAGCCTGTTTGCCTTCCAGCGCTTCTTCAATCTTCGGCAGCGTATTTTCATAACCGCCATGCAGATAAACCATCGGTTCCCGGCTTTCTTCAATCAGATTGTCTTGCGCATCCGATAATTTGTAGCGCACCGTTACAACGGTGTTTTGAGCAATCTTCATTAGGCTATCCTTTCGAAATATTAATGAGCGGCATTATACCCGTTAGGCATATTCCGGATGCGCGTGCAATCGCCGCCAGCACATACACATATAATGCACGCATGAAAAATATACCCATACTCGGCGATATCACGCCGGCCCAGTTTCTGCGTGATTACTGGCATAAAAAACCATTATTGATTCGTCAAGCCTTGCCCGGTTTCCAAGCTTTGCTCACGCAAAAGGAATTATTCGCGCTGGCAGCGCGCGAAGATGTCGAGTCACGCCTGATCACGAAAGTGAACGATGATTGGAGCTTGCAAAACGGGCCTTTCAAACGGTTGCCGGCCGCCAAACAAAAGGACTGGACCCTGTTGGTGCAAGGCGTCAATCTGCATAACAACGATGCCGATGCGCTACTGCGCCGTTTTCGCTTTATTCCCGACGCGCGGTTGGATGATTTGATGATCAGTTACGCCGGCGATGGCGGCGGGGTCGGCCCGCATTTCGATTCTTACGATGTCTTTCTGCTGCAAGCCGAAGGCCAACGGCGCTGGCAAATCGGGGCGCAGGACGACCTGACGCTGGTCGATGGCGCGCCGCTGAAAATATTGCAGAATTTTATGCCGTCGGAAACATTTGTGCTGGAGCCGGGCGACATGCTCTATCTGCCGCCGCATTATGCGCATGATGGTATTGCGATAGGCCCATGCATGACGTATTCCATCGGCTTCCGGGCGCCGACTTATCAGGAGTTGGGCGAGGCTTTCCTCGACTTCATGGTCGAAACCATCGATCTGCCGAATCGCTACGCCGATCCGGACCTGACGCCGAGTGCGAATCCCGCCGAAATAGGTAAAGTTATGTTAAGACGCATTAGCGACGAACTGAATAAAGTGCGTTTTACCGACGAAGATATCGGCATTTTCCTCGGCGAATACCTGTCGGAACCAAAAGCCAGCGTATTTTTCGATCCCCCGCTCAAGCAGTTTTCGCCGGCCGGCTTTGCGCAGGCCAGCGCCAAACACGGCATTGCGTTATCGCGTAAAACGCAGATGCTATATCGTGGCCGCACGATCTTTATCAACGGCGAATCGTTCGATGTCGGCGGGGAAGACAAAACCTTGCTAACGGCTCTGGCCAATGCTCGCAGCCTGGATGGCGAAACTTTACAACGCGCGTCTGCGGATTTGCGCGAGTCGTTTTATCTTTGGTATCAGGATGGATGGTTGCTTTTAAACTGAAGCGATTCGGCATGCAAATCGCTGTTTTTTTACGCGCGATTTGCCTGTAATCCGAATGCGATTTGCGCGTCCACTGTTCGACTATTGCAAAAATACAACTTAATTAAGCGCAAAAGTAATATTTTCAAATAAAGTAAGCAAATAGGACTACAAATTTTTACTATTAAACAATATCTTAATGTGTTATTTAACGATATTCATTATAATATGCGGCTAGAAAGCTTTCGTTGTGAAGTGGCGCACCGCTTGGTACGAAACAACTTACGAAATCATTCTGTTCAGCAATAATTACCGGTAATTATTCGTTGCATTTTATTATTAAATCGAAGGAATACTCATGAAAAAAACGCTGTTGATCGCATCCCTGTTGGCTATTGCTCTGGCTGCTTGTGGTAAAAAAGATGATGCCGCTCCTGCCGCCCCAGCGGTCGAAACACCAGCTCCTGCTGCTGCTCCAGCCGCTCCTGCTGCTGACGCTCCTGCTGCTGCTCCAGCCGCTCCTGCTGCTGACGCTCCTGCTGCTGCACCTGCCGCCCCTGCTGCTGACGCTCCTGCTGCTCCAGCCAAGTAATCTTAGATTTATCTAAAGTTATGTTTTAGAAGCCAACCTTCGGGTTGGCTTTTTTCTTGCCTGCAGCATTTATTTCCTGCCCCCCTCACCCTCCGCCCGTCAGCCCCTTACAAATCGATCCAGTCGAAGCCTTGTTCCTGGCACGCGATCATGACGGCCGCTGCACATCCCGCCAACGCCGCCGTCAGTGCACTGCGCGCCAATTCCGGTGTGTTGTTGCTACTGCTCAGATGCGCCCCTACCACCGTCTTCAATCGCACTTTATCGAGCAGCGCCAGTATTTCACCCGAGACCTGATTCGACAAATGCCCATACGCGCCGCCGATCCTGCGCTTGAGCGATGCCGGATAGGATGAATCGGCCAGCATTTGCCTATCGTGATTACATTCAAGCATCAGCGCATCGCAGCCGTCGAGCGCACTGATCAAATGGGCTGTGGCCTGTCCCGCATCGGTCAAAACGCCGAGCCGGGTTTTGCCGTCGGTGGCAACAAACTGGATCGGCTCGCGCGCATCGTGCGGGACGGTATAAGGCAATAACGATAGTTCATTCACAGCAAAGGACGCGCCATCGCGGCAGAAATTGAGTTCGACCCCGTCGCAAGTATCTCGCACCGCCTGATAAGTACCGAAGCTGAGCCAGACCGGAATCCGGTGCCGTCGCGCAAATTTGAAGACACCACCCACATGATCCTGATGTTCATGCGTGACGATCATTGCGCTGATGTCGCTCGGCAGCATGCCGCGCGTGGCGAGCCGCCTTTCGGTTTCGCGCAAACCGAAACCGCAATCGAGCATGACCGTCGTGCCATGTGTGCCGGATAAGGTTGCAGTGCTGGAAGAAGAAGAAATCAGTAGCGCATTGCCTTCGCTACCGCTGCCGAGACTGGCAAATTTCATTGTTCGCGCCGATAAAATAAAGCCGCTCTAACTAAAAGATAGAGCGGCAATCGTATAAGTACAGCCTCTAGGTGTAACCGGGGCAGTTACCAGGAATTACCGAAGTTGCTCATTGAGCAGAGACAGAATGTTGTCTGCAATTTTTGAAACTTCAGGTTGGCCATTGTTATTGAGCACGCTGACATGGCTGCCGGAACCGTTGGTTTCCTTGACCAGAATGCGGTAACGCTGCGCAGTTTTATCTTCCTTCTTGGCACTACTGGAGAATAATTTGCTGAAGAAGCCCTGGGAAGTGTTTTTGGCTTCCACGGTCTGATCGACATAACGCACGAAATACATACCCTGCGTGCGATCTCGATCTTCAACGGTGAAGCCGACGCGATCCAGCGCCAGGCCGACCCGGCGCCACGAGCGATCGAAACTCTCATTCACCTGAACATAGGCGCCGTTTGCATCCTTTTGCAATTTGGAACGCGGGTTCTGCAGATCCGGCGCACTCGCTACCTCGACCTTGGCCCTGGTTTCATCAGCACCCAGACGCACCATCAGGCGCGACAGGAATTCCGCTTCAAGGCTTGGATCCGGCGCACGTGCAGTCCAGACCGAAGTCGATTTCTCCGAACCCGTCAATACTTCTTCGGCGCCGCGATGACTGATAAAAACGTCGGTGTTGCCGTTCGAATCGCGTTCCAGACGTGTGCGGAATTTATCGCGCTCACCGGTCGAATACAGAGAATCGAACACTTTACCCAAACTATTGCGGATGAAATCCTGCGGAATCTTCGCACGATTTTCAGCCCAATCAGTTTCCATTATGCCGGTGGCAGGCGACTCGATATCGATCAGAAAGCCGGAATCCTGCCAGAACTCTTTAATACGCGGCCACAACACTTCCGGCGCAGCCTTGATCACCAGCCAGCGCTGCGAACCGTCGCGCTCGATATGCATGTCGCCTTCGGATTTAGGCGCAATAACCTGCTGCTTCTCAGGATCCGGCTTGGCTGTTTGCGCCAGCGTGTAAGTAGATGCTGTGGCAACCCCGTTGGTGTTCGCTTCAGGAACAGAAAAACGACTATCGCCCTTTAATTGCGTCAGATCCGGCGGCACCGCGAGGTTCGGCGTCGTAATTTTGCCCGCGCTCTTGTAATCGACCGAATTGCCCTCGAACATAGAATTAACGGAAGAACATCCCGCCAGGCCGGCTACCATCAATGTGAACAGCGCCATTTTCTTGGGCGTGTTATTGAAAGTCATCAAAGTATTTTTGCGAATAGTCATGTGCTTACAGGGTAAGTAGCAAACAGGTTCAGAGGGAAGCACTTGCGGGCTTGTGTGTTAATACCGGTCGAACGTTAAAGATTTGCGCGCTATTGTAATACACCGGACTCGCGCAGCGCCGCCCGCACCACATCGTGGTATTCAGCGCCCAATGGCGCCAATGGCAAACGCATGCCGGAACCGATCAGGCCCAGTTCGGCCATTGCCCATTTAACAGGCACCGGATTGGGTTCCACAAACAATTTATTATGCAGCGGCAGCATTTTTTTATTAATGGCGACCGCCTCGGCTGCCTTGCCTGCCATCGCCGCTACGCACATTGCATGCATCGCACGCGGCATGACATTGGCCGTTACGGAAATATTGCCCTTGCCGCCGCACAACATCAATGCGATAGCGCTTGGATCGTCGCCCGAATAAATCGCGAACGAGGCCGGCGCCAGACGCATCAGATCAATACCGCGGCCGATATTGC
>JAQGNR010000196.1 GCA_028291765.1 Herbaspirillum sp. | reverse complement strand
GCAGCGCTGCTGACTGCCCAGTTCTATTCGCCGGCCGAAATCATCATGGTCGATCTGGACAACAATCGTCTTGAAGTGGCCAAACGCTTCGGCGCCACCGCGACTGTCAATAGCGCTGACGGCAACGCGGCGGAAACGATCAGGAAATTAAGCGGCGGACAAGGTGTCGATACCGCCATCGAGGCAGTCGGCATTCCGGCCACTTTCGAGTTGTGCGAGAAAATTGTCGCGCCGGGCGGCGTCATCGCCAACATCGGCGTGCACGGCACCAAGGTCGATCTGCATCTTGAAAATCTATGGGACCGCAACATCACCATCACCACGCGGCTGGTCGATACCGTCAGCACGGCGATGCTGCTTAAAACGCTGGCATCCCATAAAATCGACGCCAAGCGCCTGATCACCCATCGCTTCAAACTAGACCACATTCTCGACGCCTACGAGACGTTCACACATGCCGCCGACACCCGGGCGCTCAAGGTGATCATCGAGACCGTCTGACGGAGGATCGTTCATGACGGCAGCTTCACTATTAATTGGTCGCCGCAATGACTCAGGCTTTTTTGCGTCTCGACGCCTGCGGGGCCGGGCTATCGATGTTCTCATTCTTGAACATCGATGGCATATCGCGTGCGACTTCGGTCAAACCTTCCTGCATAAATTTAGCAATATCGCTTTGCATTGCCATGCAAATATTCGCCGCCTCCCGGCCGTACGATGCAAAATTGCCGAGGTCTTGCGGAACATAATAAGCCTTGGCCCAGGGCAGCACTTCTCCCGTAGTGTCAGACCCGGCGGACCTGAGCGCGGCCGATGCATCCGTTACGGATTGCCGGGCGGTATTCATATTCAGAGCGGCTAACGCGACAACACCGTCAAGCGCACGCTGATTGATTGTGCTCCATAGTGTCATTTGCGATATCAATAACGGCCCGGCTCCGGCAGCGATCTGATCTGAAAATGGTGTAAACATAAGAGTCTCCCTGGTTGAAATAGCGGATGCAGCTTGACTATCCTATTCCTATTGCCGGGGCGATTGACTGATGTGGATTAAATATTTTTTTCCGTGTTGCCTTAAGTCGACCCAGGCCGGTCACAGTGTAAAGCAGCTTTTTGGAAATATGCGCGCTGGAATTCTGGCGCAAATGGGTAATGAAGAATGCTTATTGAATGCGGCCGCTATACCGCCGCTATGCCGCTATGCCGCTATGGGCGAGGGAAATACAGAATTTTTCCCTAGAAAAACCAAGAAAACAATCAGTTTTGAAAACCAAAGTGAATCTTGGTAGGCACGATTGGGCTCGAACCAACGACCTCTACCATGTCAAGGTAGCGCTCTAACCAGCTGAGCTACGCGCCTAAAGAAGCGAGATTATACGAGGCATTTTAAAGGCTTGCAAGCATTGATTCGATAACCTCGATGCCTCATTTATTCAGCCATTTAAAAACCCTGTTACTGCCGTTTTGCATCGATAACGCCGCTGACTTCACGAATCACCGTCAAGGCTTTTTGCAATTGCGCCGTAGCGCCGATTTCCACCACGAACGTCATCCTGGCCTGACCCTTGGCGCTCTGGGTACTGACGCCGATCACATTGATTTTCTCACGCAGGAATATCTCCGAAATATCCCGCAACAAACCTTGCCTGTCGCCCGCCAGCACAAAAATATCGACCGGATACACCGTATCGCCCGGCGCGCCCCAAGTAGTCTGGATCACGCGTTCCGGTGCTTTGATGCTCATTGCCTCGAAATTCTTGCAATTACCCCGATGAATCGAAACGCCTTTGCCGCGTGTAATGAAACCGACAATTTCATCCGGCGGCGCAGGTTTGCAACATCTCGCCAATTGCGTCAACAGGCCATCGGTACCGACCACCAACACGCCCGATTTAGCGCCCTGCACCACGCTCGATGCGCGGCTTTTGCGTGTAATCGCCGCTTCATCGACTACCGGATTTTTCTCCGCTTCGTCGCCATGCAAGGCCTGCTCGACCAGACGCAAACTGAATTCATCCTTGCCGACGGCCAGGAACAAATCGTCGAGCCGCTGAAACCCCAGCCTATGCGCCAACTCTTCCAGATTGACCGCTGTCTTGCCTTCGCGCTGCAAGGTTTTTTCAATCAGGCCGCGGCCTCCCGCCAGCGTTTCCTGCTGCTCGATCGCATTGAACCAGGCCCGCACCTTCGAGCGCGTTCTGGGGCTGGCGGCGTAACCAGGACTCAGCCAATCGCGCGACGGCCCGGTGGCAGATCCGCTTTTGGCGGTAATGATGTCGACCGTCTGACCATTCTTGAGTACTGTATTGAGCGGCACCATCACGCCGTCCACGCGCGCGCCGCGGCAACGGTGTCCGACATCGCTGTGCAAGTGATACGCAAAGTCGATCGGCGTTGCACCGCTGGGCAATTCGATGACCCGCGCTTGCGGCGTCAGTACATAGATGCGATCGTCCAATGTAGTGGTTTTGAGCTTTTCGGCCCAATCGCGCCGCACATCTTCGCGCTCGACAACGGCATCCGACACTTCGCTTTTCCATGCCAGCAATTGCCGCAGCCACGCAATTTTTTCATCGTATTTCTGCGCGGTGGAACTCGATCCGCCCGACTCTTTGTAACGCCAATGCGCCGCTACGCCGTACTCGGCAAAATTATGCATGTCGTGGGTGCGTATCTGCACTTCCAGCGGGCGGTCGTCATCGCCTACCACTACGGTATGCAGCGACTGATAACCGTTCGGCTTCGGACGCGAAATGTAATCGTCGAACTCTTTGAGCAGCGGCGTCCAGGTGTTATGCACCATCGCCAGCACCGCATAACAGGTCTTGATGTCATCGACGATCACGCGGAATGCCCGCACGTCGTACAGATCGGCAAAATCCAGCGACTTGCCGCGCATCTTGTTCCAGATACTGTAAATATGCTTGGGCCGCCCCGACACTTCGGCCTTGATGCCGGCGGCGGCAAGCTCTGCGCGCAAACGGATGATGGCCGCTTCGACAAAGCCTTCGCGCTCCATTCGTTTTTCTTCCAGCATCTTGGCAATGCGCTTATAAGCAGCTGGTTCCAGAAAGCGGAAAGACAGGTCTTCCAGCTCCCACTTCAGTTGCCAGATACCGAGCCGGTTGGCCAACGGCGTATAAAGATCGAGCGTATCGCGTGCATATTTTTCGGATAGCTCGCTTTCCAGCTTGATCTCGGCAAAATAACGCAAGGTAGTCACCCGGGAAGCCAGCCGCACCAGCACCACGCGCATGTCGGAGGCCATCGCCAGCAACATTTTGCGCAACGTTTCGACCTGGGCGGCCGCCTGTTGCGAAGCATTCTTGCCACGCAAAACTTCCTGCCGCGGATGCTGCGCAATACTATTGAATCGAATCAATTGCCGGATGCCGGCCATCAACTCGGCGGTTTCCTTGCCAAAGCGCTCCTCAATGGTTTCCGCCGCGGCCGGATCGAGTAAGGGCATACTGATCAGCAGGCCAGCCAGACGCGTTTCGACATCGGCATTAAGCGACGCCAGCAGTTGCCCCATACTGAGCGCATGCGCCAATGCATCCTGCCCCGAGGGGACGGTATGGCCGGGATAAATCGACTCGATCATGGCCAGCGCGTCCAATACCCGCACGCGCTCCCCGGCATGCAAATCCTTGGTCAGATAACCCTGAACATCGGTCTGTGTTGATGCAATCGAAACCATCAAATCCCTGAAGGTAATCTAGAACGCCTTATATTGCCTATGCCTGCGACAACCAATTCTCAATCAATGCTATTTGGGCCTGATTAACCAGCGTCGGCGCGTGCCCTACCCCCGGCAGCTCGACCAATTTTGGCCGTGGGCCGCGCTGCGTCATGGATTGCGCCACTTCTTGCGTCAGTAAATCGGAATCGGCGCCGCGGATCAATAAGGTTGGACAGGCAATCGCATCGTAAGCTGCCCACAGCATGGCTTCAGCCGCCTTGCCGCTGGCTTCGGTTGTCGCCTTGAACGGTACGGCCAGACCGAGATCGTAATGCCGAATCCACTGTCCATCGGCATCCTGCCGCAGCACATCGCTGGCCAATTTATGCCATTCCTGTTCGGTATGTTCGCCGAACGATACTGAGATAGCACGAATATAAGCGGAAGCTTCTTCAAAACTGGCGAACTTCATCGGCTCGCCGACATACTGGCCGATCCTCACCAGCGCTTCCGGATTGATCGCCGGCCCGATGTCGTTAAGAATCAATTTTTTGATCGGATTGTGCCGCAGCGACGCCAACCCAAGACCGATCAATCCGCCCATTGACGTACCGAGCCAATACACCGATGGCGCATCGACACGCGCCAACAAAGTCACCATGTCGCTGACATATTGCGGGATCGCATAATACTGCGGATCGGCCAGCCAGCCCGAGCGGCCGCGGCCGACCACATCCGGACATATGACGCGATATTGCGTCGATAAAGCCTGCGCCAATGCATCGAAATCATCCGAAACACGCGTCAGTCCATGCACGCAGACCAGCACATTCGGATTGCCGGCGTCGCCCCACTCCTTGTAAGCCATGCGATGCAGACCGGCCGGGGAGATGCACTGTACTGATTTAAGCGATGGCATGCGATGGAACACGGGGCGACCGCGATGAATGAGCGAAGGCTCCATTCTACTATCCGAACGCCGATCGCCTGCGAGCCGATGCGCGCCGGCACGGCTTAGCAATCCATTGGAAGTCGATTAACCGGCATGCGGTGTTGCGGGCAGCAGCTAAATCAGGTATCGTGCGAACCCTGCGATGCTTAGACAATGCATAAGCAATTGAATCGCAGCGTCGTTCCATAGCGACTGCCCCGATGGTGAAATTGGTATACACAAGGGACTTAAAATCCCTCGCTCTAATAGGCTTGCCGGTTCAAGTCCGGCTCGGGGCACCAGGGGTTATTTCAGGATTTAGCGATAAAACGCCGCAAACCACGTATTTATTGGGTTTGCGGCGTTTTTGCTTCGCTCCTCTGCCAGTCTTGCCAGTAGGCACAGGCGCGGTCAATATCGGCAGCCTGTGTTCGTTTGTCGCCAGCACATAAAAGCAAAACGATTTCCTTGCCGGCAGTGGCGTAATAGACGCGGTATCCCGCGCCAATATCAATCCGTAATTCCCATACCCCATAACGACAAAATTTATGATCGCCGAAGTTGCCAAGCTCGATGCGGTTCACAAACGAACAAGGGTCAGTACCAGAAAGCCCAGCAATATACGATGCCGAGCGGACCAAGAAAGCTGGCATTGCTATCCGGTTTTATGATGCCACACGCCTTTTCTGTATAGGGCTTGTGGGCATTTTTTTGTCCTATACATTTGCCTAATATAACTCTTAAAAGCACATTTCCCAGTCGAAAATCACGCATCGCTCACGCACCCATGATGTAATCGATTTTGATATTTCAGTTGTCAAATAGCATCAGTGAAATAAAGACGCATTTGCATATTTCCATGAATATACCATTTAGGATATAGTTACATCCATGCCGACAAAAGACAAACCGATCATCTGGATCGGCGGCAGCAAAAAAGATTTGATGGCACTTCCGTTGGACGTACGAAAGTTCTTCGGCCATGCATTAGATTTCGCGCAACGCGGCGACCAGCACGGCGCCGCTAAGATACTTAAAGGATTTGGTGGAGCAGGTGTTCTGGAAGTGCTCGAAGATGACCTCGGTGGAACATATCGCGCCGTCTACACCGTGAAATTTGGAGAAACGGTATTCGTCCTGCATTGCTTCCAAAAGAAAAGCAAGAGTGGTATCGCCACCCCGAAGGCCGACATGGATGTCATCCGCGCCAAGTTGAAGGTAGCTGAAATCCTAGCAAAGGAGCTAGAAAAATGAAGAAAACAATCATCCACGATATTGAAATCGAAACCGGTTCCGGCAACGTGTTTGCCGATTTGGACCTACCCGATGCAGATAAGCTAAAAATCAAATCCGGCCTTGTGATCGAGATCACAAAAGCCATACGTAAGCTTGGCCTGACGCAAGAGGAAGCTGCACGCCGTATGGGGATCGCTCAACCGAAAGTATCGGGATTGATGCGCGGCGATTTTTCGAAGTTCTCTGAGCGTAAGCTGATGGATTGTCTGACTCGGCTTGGGTATGACATTGAAATTAAAGTGACACCGACGACCAGGCCCGTTGGACATATGGTTTTGGCATTCGTCTAATACCTACGACATAAACCCATGCAGCAATTGCATAATCCCACAAAATGTTGCCCTGCTTCAATTTCTAAATGCCGCCATTCAGCTTTAAATAGCCGGTTACAACGCTGATTTCATACGAAATGGCTATTAAAATGCAATTTCCAGCGGAATATAATGCACAACCGACGCCCTACGATTAGAATATTGCAAAATTACTAATTCGCGAATCCGCTTGAGCCTCCCCCATAAGCCGTCGTGACCCGCCTGTAAAACAGCATTCGGAAGTGACACAATGACAGAAGGCATCAGGATAGAGACGGTGTTGAAGCACGTTGTAGACATTTCTTGCCATCGCGAACAGCGCCTGCTCGACATTTCACTCCTGACGGCGATTCAAGGTCTGACCGGCACCAAGTGGGTCCGGATGCTGGAAATCACCACGGCGCAAAAAGATTTGCTGGTGCATGCACGCGCCTGGATCGAACAGGATCGCGTCATTATTCTCAATGAATTTTCGCCGACCAAACAGGTACAACGTCCCCTGGCGCACTTCGCCATTCTGGCTGCCGCCATCGAACAGAATCTGCCCAGCGTCAAGGACAGTGCGCCGGATGGCCAGCAAACGCTCTGGATTCCGATCTGGAACAACAAAACCGCCGTGGCCTGCCTCGAATTTTCCCAGTCGGCTCCGATCACGAAACAAATCGTCGCCGTGCTCGATGGCTTGTTGCAGGTATATCGCAATTTTCAGAACATCCTGGATTACAGCGAACGCGACACGCTGACCGGCCTGCTCAATCGCAAAACCTTCGACTCGAATTTATCCAAGGTTCTCAATTTCCGCGACATCGACTCATCCTGTAAGCCGGCTGTCGATCGCCGTCATCAAGATGCGCAAAAACAGCATTGGCTGGCGGTCATCGACATCGATCATTTCAAACGCATCAACGATAAATTCGGCCATTTATACGGCGATGAAGTATTGATTCTGATCGCCAATCTCATGCTGTCGTCGTTCCGCACGGCAGACCGGATTTTTCGTTTCGGCGGAGAAGAGTTTGTGGTTTTGCTACGTTCGACTACGCTGGAAGAAGCGCATATGGTGGCTGAACGTTTCCGGGCCTCGGTCGAAGGCCATACCTTTCCGCAAGTGGGCAATGTCACCGTCAGCATCGGCTTTGCGGGCATCCATGCCAGCGACTCGCCGGTCGATATCCTGGGGCATGCCGATCAGGCCTTGTACTACGCCAAAAACAATGGCCGCAATCTGGTCATTCATTACGAAGCGCTGCTCGAAAGCGGTGTCTTGCAAAAAGAAATCGCCACCAATTCGGTTGAGTTCTTCTAGCGCCTTCAATCGCCGATCTTATTTATTCGTCTTGTTTGTTCGAGCGTTTTTTGTCGAACATGCGATGGTCGGATACCCGCAATAAGGTCTCGACATCCAGACCGTCATCAGGATAAATTGCAAACCCGATCGACGCATCGATCTGATACATCGCATCGTTACGGCCGGCAATCGGCGTACGCAGGCAAAGCCTGAGCTTTTCGGCAATCGCCGCCGCCACGGCTGCGTTCGATACGCCATGCAGATAAATCATGAATTCATCGCCGCCAAAGCGCGATACCGCATCATCCCGGCGCATCGCACCGCGCAGTTGCGCCGCCGCCTCAATGAGTACTTTATCGCCTTCGTCATGACCGTACTGATCGTTGATCGTTTTGAATTTATCGAGATCGATAAACATCAACGCAAAACACAAAGGATTCAATGCCGATGCCGAACGTATCCGGAATTCGATCTGCGCAATCAGCGATTCGCGATTAAGCACCCCGGTCAGTCGATCGGTATGCAAATTACGCTCCATCTCCTGGAACGAGCTCGCCAGTTGACCGATCTCATCGTTGCGGGAAATATCCAGCGGCGCGAACGGTTCACCGTTGCCGATACGGGTTGCCGCCAGCGTCAATGTGCGCAGGTCGCGCAACACACGGCGCAAAATCAAAAAGCCCAATAAAAAGGTAATCGCCACCGCCACCAGACCGAACAGTAAAGTCTGATAGACGCTGCCGGTAAACGAGCCATAGTAGTCATCGCTCGGTACTGCCGCCGTCACGATCCAGTTGAGGCCAGCCTTATCGTGCTGCATATCGGCCGAAATGGCGATCTTGCCTTGCATGCCGTCGATGGTAGCAATTTTTGAATAGCGCGCCGAAGGATCGTGGCGCCTAAAAAAATCCAGAACGTCGGCACTGACGCCCCGCATCAATGCGGACGAACTGGCGCCCGCCTTCAGACGCACCAAGCGCTCCCCGGCATACCAGAAAATGGGCTCTTTGCCAGAGCTGGCGATCAGTGTGCCGTCGGGCTCCATGATGAAGGCGACACCGCTCTGACCGATCGTCAGCGAGCGCAGAAATTCACTGAGATCGTTCAAAAAGATGCTGCTGGTGGCAACACCGAGCAGATCGCGGTTAGTCCGATAAATCGGCTTCGACAGCGCAATCGCCAATGCCTTCGAACGAGAATCGGAAAACACCGGCGACCAGTTTTCATGCTTGCTACTGACGGCGCTCAGATACCAGGCGCGGCCGCGCGGTTCATAATCCTGCGTTGTACGCAACAGCGGCTTGGCGCCGGGGCCGGTAATATCGTAAATGTTATTGAGGCCGCCCAGGGAATCCCGCATCTGCAGTTGAAATGCATCCCGGGCCATTTGCTGGATGCCGAGAAAGCTGCCGTCGACGCCGCCGAAATAAACAAAACTATTGTTATCCGGAAACAGGCTGGTCGCAATCCAGAGGCGCTCCTGGCGTCCTGCCATGGTGGCCGGAAAAGGAACATTCGGGTGGCGGTTGCCGTCCTGGTCAATAATTCTTTTCGGCGCGATGACATTGAGCGTCGCATGCGCCGCGGAAAGTTGCCTTTCCGTGGTCTGATTGATGCGATTCATGACATCGATCAACGCGTTTTGCGACAATAGCGACGTCGCGTCGCCCCCTGCCCGGTATAGCAACCATCCGATCGTCGCGATCAAACAACACAGCAGGAAAATGAACGGGACAATAAATACCCGCTGCAGCGAAGACGGCTTCAAATAATCCCCCAAGGCGCATATGACGCTACAGCAACAGCATCATCGACCCGACTATTTTGTAATAAAAGAGGAGGCCGCTAAATCCGTTCATCGCGCCATTATGGTGCGAGAAGCGAATTGCGGCCTCTTCTACTTTTTTTATTCTTTTTATCAATTTTGCAGCGCATCCATATTGGCGGCAACAGGACTTGCCGCGCTGCTTTGCGTTTGACTACGTTATATCAACAGCGCGGCAATCTATCAAGTTTTATCAAATGCAAGTATCCCATCAACAACATCCGCATGAACCACATCTTTCGGCGAAAAATTGCCTGCCAGAATCATTTTCGAGAGCGGATTTTCGATCTGTTGCTGAATCGCCCGTTTCAATGGGCGTGCGCCGTACACCGGATCGAAACCCGCCTCGGCCACTTTCTGCAAAGCCGCCTCGCTGATGACAAAACCCATATCCATTTTGGCCAGACGATCGCGCATGATCTGTAATTGCACTTTCGCAATCGCGCCGATATTTTTCTCATCGAGCGCGTGGAATACGACGATTTCATCGATCCGGTTAATAAATTCCGGCCGGAAATGTGCGCGTACTTCACCCATGACCGCCAGCTTGACGATTTCCGGATCGCTGCTTTCCATTGCCTGAATTTTGTGCGAGCCCAGATTCGACGTCATCACAATGATCGTATTCTTGAAATCCACCGTTCGGCCCTGGCCATCGGTCATGCGGCCGTCGTCCAGCACTTGCAGCAAAACGTTGAATACATCGGGATGCGCTTTTTCGATCTCGTCGAGCAAAATCACGCTGTATGGTTTGCGCCGTACCGCTTCGGTCAGATAGCCGCCTTCTTCATAGCCGACATAACCCGGCGGCGCACCGATCAGCCGCGCTACCGAATGCTTCTCCATGAATTCGCTCATATCGATGCGAATCATGGCGTCTTCGGTATCGAACATATAGGCCGCCAGCGTTTTGCACAGTTCGGTTTTACCGACGCCGGTGGGACCGAGAAACATGAATGAACCATAAGGACGCCCTGGATCGCCAAGCCCTGCGCGCGAACGCCGGATCGCATCCGATACTGCAACAATCGCCTCGTTCTGCCCGATCACACGCCGATGCAGCACATCTTCCATATGCAGCAGCTTTTCGCGCTCGCCCTGCATCATGCGCGACACCGGAATGCCGGTAGAACGCGAAACGATTTCAGCTATTTCCTCGGCGCCAACCTGCGTGCGCACCAGGCGCGGCTTGGCGCCGGCGACGGCACTGGCCTCAAGCGCTGCGTCTTGCCTTGATTGCGCTTCCAGCGCCTGCTCCAGCTCGTTGAGCTTGCCGTATTTCAGCTCGGACACAGTTTGCCAATCGCTTTTACGCGTGGCTTCATCCATCTGCAGACGGACTTTTTCGATCTCTTCCTTGATGTGCTTGCTACCCTGCACCGCCGCTTTTTCGGCTTTCCATACTTCTTCCAGATCGGCGTATTCCCGCTCCAGCCGGACGATTTCTTCTTCGATCAAGGACAGCCGCTTCTGCGACGCTTCATCGCGTTCGCGCTTTACCGCTTCCCGTTCGATTTTCAGTTGAATCAGACGCCGGTCCAGCCGGTCCATGACTTCCGGTTTTGAATCGATTTCGATCTTGATCTTGGCGGCAGCCTCATCGATCAGATCGATCGCCTTATCCGGCAAAAAACGGTCGGTAATATACCGATGCGATAACTC
>JAQGNR010000193.1 GCA_028291765.1 Herbaspirillum sp. | reverse complement strand
TGCGGGCTGTGGCGGATGTTTGTGCGCAGTGAGGTAAAGGGGGAGGTGGCCGCAGGCCGCCGGAGGACACGAACGGAGCACAAACATCCGCCACAGCCCGCAACCGTCCGCCTTGCCCTTAATTTCGCAACACGGCGGCGTCTATTTGCGCAATCAACAGCTTCTCAAACGCCAGCAACTCATCCGCACTCATATCCGATACGGCGGTATAAGCCATCCCGCCATGCGACCACCGGAGTAATTGAAAGCCGTGTACCGACGTCAATTTTCCGACGGTATCGTGCCCGGTCTGATCTGGCCATACAAAAAGATTCAACAAATGCTTGCCGTGCCGATAAGCCAATCCGGCCACCGAACGCTGCTGCAGATAATCCAGCCGCCCACCGATCAAGGCATAACCATCCTGCGCAAGATCGACAACCGGCGGCGAATAATCGAGTTTGCCGCTAAACCAGGGCTTGACGGTATGCCGATCGGACGATGCGACATCCGCCAGATGATCGACCTGTAACGAACGGAAATGCGTGGCGACAATTTCCCGATCGAGAAAATCGGTTTCCGAGGGCGCCTGCAAATAAAGCGCCAGCGTGACGGCAAAGGCAACCGAACAAAGGCTGGCGATACCGAAATTAATCCGTCCCCATGGCCACGCGTTGAATCCAGCGAAAATATTGAATGTTCTGCGAGGCGATTTATTTTCAGCCCCTTTTGCAGGCTTATTTGCAAACTCATTTGCTGACTCATCTACAGACTCATTTACCAACTTCCCTGTCCCAAGATCACTCAAAATGCGCGTGCGCAGAGAATCCGGTGCAGCATAAGCTTCCGCATTGCTCCTGACTGTCGCCTGCAGATTTGAAAGATGTTCGAAAGCTGTGCTGCATGCCTGGCAAGACGCAAGATGGGCGGCATAGTCGGCCATGGCGGGCGCATCCAGCTCATGATCGAGATAGGCCGACATCAGGCTTTGAGATTCATTACAATTCATGAGACGCTCCAACTACGGACAGCCGCAGATAATCACCCAGCAATTTTCGACCACGCGCCAAACGAGACATGACCGTGCCGATTGGAATTTCCACCACTTCGGCGATCTCCTTGTAAGACAGATTTTCGATATCCTTGAGCACCACCACTTCCCGATACGCCCGCGGCAGCTTTTCCAATGCCGCATTGACGGCATGCCGGGTATCCTCTCTTTCCGCGATACTCTCAGGATCGCTGCCTGCGCTGTCATGGCCGCTATGAAGCAGCTCATCGAAACCGACATCGCCGTCTTCGTGGCGGCGATCCCGCAACCACGAATAATACGTACGGCGGACGATCGTCAGCAGCCACGCCCGTACATTGCCGCCGCGAAAACTATCGAAAAATCTGAACGCACGCAAAAACGCCATCTGGACTATATCTTCTGCATCCTGCTGATCGCGGGCCAACCAGCGCGCCAGGCTATATGCCGCATCCAGATGCGGCAAGACAGTCCTCTCGAACCGGTGGACCTTATCTTGTGTATCCAAATGGCCATCCATCATATTTTCCGCAGATGCGTTAGAAGACGTCACTTCATTGCTGTTTATTCCCCAAAAATACTATTTATTTATTCGGGAATATTTCGGGAATATTTGTATTGCACATCGGGTTATGCAAGTTGTAGTCGTCGTATGTGATGAGCGACGGGGCCAGCCTCCATGAAAGGACGCGTGATGCGATGGACATCTCAATTTACCGGTAGTGCGGCTTTATTGCTGGGCTTGGCCCCCGCTTTTGCTGCCGGCGACGCAGCGCACGGGCAAATGCTTTATCAAAGCATGTGCATGGCCTGTCATTCGATTGAGTATAGCGGGATCGGGCCTGCGCACATGGGTTTGTTCAACAGAAAAGCCGGCAGCCTGCCCGATTACAACTATTCCCCGGCGCTCAAGGCATCGGAGGTTATCTGGAGCGAACAGACGATCGATAAATGGTTAACCAATCCGGAGAAATTCATTCCCGGGCAAAAAATGGGATTTCTTGTTGCCTCGCCGAAAGACCGGGAGGATTTGATCGCTTATCTGAAGATTGCTACGCAAAAAAAATAGGGTTCATAAAACCCCTCAACCCACACCAGGAGAATCAGAAATGGCCCCCAAAATCGATCGAAGAAAATTTATCCGGCTGACCGCTGCCGGCGGCGGCGCAGTGTTCATGTCCGGTTTATATGGCCAAGTGAAAGCGGCGTCCGCGGATCAGCTTGCATCGGCCTCGGCCTACGAGGATTTTTATTTCGTCCAGCTATCGGACGCGCATTGGGGTTTCAATGGCCCACCCAATCCGGATGCGGCCAACACCCTCAAAAAAGCGGTTGCATCGGTCAACGCGCTGCCCTTGAAGCCGGACTTTATCGTCTTCACCGGCGACCTGACGCACACCACCGACGATCCGAAAGAACGGCGCCGGCGCATGGCCGAATTCAAGGACATCGTGGGCGCACTGGATGTCAAACAGATTTATTTTATGCCCGGCGAACACGATGCATCGCTCGACAACGGCGCAGCGTTCAAGGAATATTTCGGCAAAACGCATTACGCGTTCGACCACAAAGGCGTGCATTTTATTGCGCTCGACAATGTATCGGACCCCGGCGCCAAGATTGGCGAGGAGCAGCTGGCATGGCTCAAGAGCGAGCTCGCCACCCAGAAGAAAGATGCGCGCATCATCGTGTTCACGCATCGCCCACTATTCGACCTGGCGCCGAAATGGGACTGGGCAACGCGCGACGGCGACCAGGCGATCGCTTTGTTAATGCCGTACGCCAATGTGACGGTGTTTTACGGACACATACATCAAGAACACCATCATCAAACCGGACACATTGCCCATCACGCCGCCAAATCGCTGATGTTTCCCTTGCCGGAACCCGGCTCGCAAGAGAAACGCGAACCCCTGCCCTGGAATGCGGCCGCGCCGATCAGGGGGCTGGGCTTCCGCGAAGTGGAAGCAGAATCCAAGGAGGCGGGATATGTCATTAACGAATTCCCTGTGACGACGGTGCGCGCATGATGCAATCCCGAAGATCCTTGCTGCTGGGCGCGTGTGCCGGCGTCGGCGTGGTGTTGTGCGGCTCAATGCTCAGCATCCACGCGGCCACGCAAGCCAAGGACGAAACCAAAGCCAAGCCCCGCGTCATCAAGATCGAGGCAAGGAAATTTATCTACACGCCCAATGAAATCACGATCAAGCAAGGAGAGCAGATCATCTTGGAACTCACCGCACTGGATTTCGTCCATGGATTCAGTCTCCCCGACTTCAAAATGCGCACGGATATTATGCCGGGAAAAGTAACGACCTTAGTCTTAACCCCGACCGACGTGGGCCGCTTTACTTTTTTATGCGACAACTTCTGCGGCGATGGTCACGAAACCATGAACGGAAGCATTATCGTGGAAGCCTGATAAGCAAAACAACTAGCCGCCAGCAAATCGGCCGCACCGCCCGGCGACAAACCACGCCGTACAAAATCATGATGAACGGCGATCGCGCGGCTCTTCCAATCAACCCTGGAAGTACCCCCAGCCTCCATGAATTGGCGGGCGGAATTGCGAACGATTTCTGCGCCACTTGCGCCGCCCCGGCTATAAACATTGCTGTCATGGATATGACTCATCAACAAAAACAAGGTATCGATCTTCGACGCATGCCAACTGACGCCGGCGCTTTGTGATTTTTGTAATTGCGGCAATGCGATATCGAAAATGGCGGGAAAGCCAAGCGCCGCTTCCTCGCCCGCGCCGCCAACCTTATACTTACGCGCGACCTCGCCGCCATGCGACGTCGCGGCATGCATGAGACTATGCCGTTCCAGCGCCTCCCCCCAATGGGCGAGCACATTGGCACGGATCGCAGCAGGCGAAAGCGTATTTTTTTGCGCATTTTTTTGCACATACGCCGCACCCACTGCCGCGCAAAGCATACCCAGGCAAAAAATGGCGCCACGATGCGTATTGACGCCACCTGTGGCGCGCATCATGCGCGCTTCTGCTTCAATGCCCAGCGTTCTAAGTTGCTCGAAAGAGGCCCTCTCCATCCCTGCGGCCGTAATCGAAACGAAATACCCACGCAAGGAAAAGAGACTGCGCATGAAGGTCGACGCATCCATATCCTGATGGCTGCCGTTATCGATAAGCGAAACCAGGCCAGGCTTCGGATACAACACCAATTCCTGGTAGAGACTCCTGACGGCAAGCCGCCCGACCTCTGCACAAAAACGCGCCGGCGCGAAAGATCGCTCAAGGGAGCGCGATTGCGGCTCCCGAACCATTTCACTACGGTCGGCAATGCTGCAGTTCAGGTTTTGCATGCTGGCGGCCTGTCACAAAGATGCGGGAATAAGACGTTTAGCGGGATTGAAGTCTTCCCATTTCACGGGCTTGCTTGTTTGTTGCAAGAACGAATGTAACAGGTTCCGCAATACGGAAGATCGATACCGCTTCTTTGAGCTGGCGGGTCTGCTCTTCCAGCGAACCTGCCGCCGCAGCAGCTTCTTCGACTAACGCCGCATTTTGCTGCGTAACCTGATCCATCTGGGTAATCGCCTGGTTGACCTGCTCGATGCCGGCACTTTGTTCTTCGGATGCGGCCGCAATTTCACCCATGATGTCAGTCACACGCTTGACGGCCACCACCACCTCGTCCATCGTCGCACCAGCCCGTTCGACCAGTACCGATCCACTGCCGACGCGCGCCACCGAATTATCGATCAAGCCCTTGATTTCCTTGGCGGCCTGGGCGCTGCGCTGCGCCAGACTGCGCACTTCGGAGGCCACCACTGCAAAGCCGCGCCCCTGTTCGCCTGCACGCGCGGCTTCAACCGCCGCATTCAGCGCCAGGATATTGGTCTGGAACGCAATCGCGTCGATGACACCGATGATGTCGGCCATCTGGCGCGAACTGTCGGCAATCCCTTGCATGGTTTCAACCACCTGCCCCACCACTTCACCGCCACGTGCGGCGATATCGGATGCACTGCGCGCCAACTGGCCGGCCTGGCGCGCGTTGTCGGTATTCTGTTTCACAGTCGAGGTCAGTTCTTCCATGCTGGAAGCCGTTTCTTCCAGCGACGCTGCCTGCTGCTCGGTACGCGACGACAAATCGAGGTTGCCGACTGAAATTTCACGCGCGCCGACATCGATCGAATCGGCGCCCTGGCGAATCTGCGCGATGGTCGAGGATAACTGTTGCTGCATGCGGCGCATCATGTAGAGCATGCTGCCGGTATCCGCAGCCTTCAGTTCGACCTGCAGATCCAGATTGCCCTCGGCGATTTTCGCGGCAATGCTGGCGGCATAAGCCGGCTCGCCGCCAAGGCTGCGCATCACACTGCGAATCACCGCTGCGGTCAACGCCATCAAAACCCCGCCAACGATCGCCAGAATGATCAACATATTACGCAACTCGGCATAGAACGCCTGATCGATCGTATCGATATAGGCCGAGGTAAAGAAAGTCCAGCCCCAAGGCTCGAAAGATTTGGCATACGAAATTTTTGGCGCCGGCTTGGTTTCACCCGGATGCGGATACCAGAATTCTACATAGGCGCCTCCTGTGGCAAGAATCTTGCTGCGCTGCTCCTGAATGTAAAGATTACCGGTGGTGTCCTTGAAATCCTTCAGGTTCTTTCCCTTGATTTTCGGATTCGGACTCGCCAGCGCGATGAAATTTTCATCGTACAAGGTGAAATAACCTTCCGGCGTGTAACGCATGGCGGCAACGGCTGCAAGCGCCTGCTTTTTTGCTTCCGGCAAAGTGAATTCACCATCCGCAGCTCGCGCCGCATAACTCTTGATCACGGTTTCCGCGATTTCGATATTCGCCCTGACAGACTCCTTGCGATCGGCCATCAGTGTGCTGCGCATGTTCCATGCGGACCAGCCGCCAAGCGATAGTAAGCCGAGCCACATCAATGCCAGGATTAGCCATAGTTTGGTGCTCAATTTTGAATTTTTCATATGATTTTCCCCATGAGAACGGTGACCGCAATATTGATTGCGTGTTGGTTTTTCTGAACTCGAACAAACGTTCCGAAGGCGTTCGCGCTTGACGAAACGATTGAGAACTTATTCGAGCTGACTGCCGTGCGTCAAAATTACGGGCAACTTATCGAAATCAACACCGTCCAGACAGCGAACATTGATACTCCACAATTGCGGCGCCCTGCGCGGCCGCCTGAAGGTCTGAATGCCGCAACGCGGGCAAAAGTAATCGATCGCAACGCCGGTATGCCACCGGTAGGCACTCAAATCGGAAAGTGGCGTCAGGCAACGCAAGTCGTCCTCACTTACCCTATGCAGCAGCGCACCGCGGCGGCGGCACATCGAGCAATCGCAAACTCTGACGTGATCCAGGTTTGCGTCGACTTCGAATTCGATTAATCCGCAATGGCATGAGCCGTGATACGTCTGTTTCATGCTTACCCTCCTTGAATCGATAAAATGCCGGCGTTCGCAATGACCCGCCGGCAGCTACTATTCAGGACTACTCACGACTAACTGCTCAATTGCCGCTCGCGCAATGCGCTTTTCGGGATAAAAACGACGACAATCAAACCACCGATAACACAGAGCGCCGCGATCACATACAAACCGGTGTCGATATTATTCGTATGTGTTTTGAGCCATCCGAGCAGCATCGGCGCCAGCAGGGACCCGAACTGGCCCATGCTGCTGATCAACGCAATGCCGGTAGCTGCGGTAGCGCCCGAAAAATACGCCGGTGGAATGGTCCAGAAGGTGCCTGTTCCGCAAAAGTAGGAAATGCCGACCAGCCCCAGGCAAGCAATCGATAGCACCTCATTCGTGCTGACCAATGGCAGCAGCACACAGCCCGCAGCCCCGACGAATGTGGCGAAAGCGTAATGCCAGCGGCGCTCCAACGTGCGGTCCGAATGACGTGCATTGATTAACATCGCCGCCGCACCGATGATGAAAGGGATCGCCGAGAGCAAGCCGATATGCCAAATATTTTCGACCCCAGACTGGTGAATAATCGTCGCAGTCCAGTAGTTAAGTACTGTGCCGATCAACGGCACCACGGTGTAGCCGGCGATCACGGCATAGGTAACGGGATCTCGCAGTACGTCGAGAAAATTATGTCCCTTCGCGTGAGACTTTATACTCTCATCGGCTTGCAGATTTCTTTCGACCATATCGCGTTCGTCTTGCGTCAGCCACTTGGCATCCTTAGGGCTATCGTCAAGATAAAAGTAAGCAATAAAGCCCGCCAGAACCGCAGGGGCTCCTTCCAATAAGAAAAGCCATTGCCAATTCTTCAATCCCCACATACCGCCTACCATATTGTGCAAAATCCAACCGGAAATAGGACCGCCGACAATCCCGGACACGGCAATCGCAAGCAAGAAGCGCGACGTGATGCGGGCCCGCCGTCCCGACGGAAACCAGTAAGTCAAATAAAGAATGATGCCAGGATAAAAACCTGCTTCTGCGGCGCCAAGCAGTATGCGCGCAATGTAAAAATGCATTGGCGTTGTAATGAACATCATCGAGCAGGAAACCGCACCCCAAAGAATCATGATGCGCGTGATGGTCTTGGTGGCGCCTATCCTTTGCATAATCATATTGCTGGGAATTTCCAACAGAATATAACCAATAAAGAACAGGCCGATACCCAATCCATACGCGGCATCGCTGAGCCCAAGATCGGCTGACAAGGGAATTTTCGCAAAGCCGACATTAACACGGTCGATATAATTGATCACCCAACAGATAAACAAAAACGGAATCAGTCTCAGGGTGATCTTGCGATAAGTACGTTCGGTCTGCGCAATTAAAGAAACAGGCTGATCCGACGAGGCGGGACTCGAAATTCCTTGGGCTATTATTGACATTTTGCGATCCAGGCGAATGGTGAACGTTTATCGTGAGAAATTTCTTGATCTGTCGTTTGACGGCATTGAGAACGCTATTGCCGTCGAACGCAACCGACGTTACGCATCCATCCCGCATCAACCTCATGCTGATACGGGATGGATTTGGGAGCCTAAAAAGGCTGAGACAAACTGGGGAAACTCTGATCGCAGTTAGTCAGATCGACGCGCTTCTGCACGATCTGAAAACCATCACCGTGGGCACGCAATGTATGCAGGTACTTGCCGCCGAACACGCGCTGCGGTTTGTCCGAACGGTCCTCCAGCATGATAAATTTCGACCGGACCATAAATAGTTTTCCGTCCTCGGAAACGCTTTCCAGCCGAACGTTCGACACTACGCGAACACATTGCGACTCGGGTTCCTGACAATGCGTCATGGAGTGATTGAGCCGCTGAACACGGGTTTTCATGGTGTGCTTGTCGTCGAAATATAAGCACACATGCGTCGACCATGAGGTCTGTCCGCGTTGCGCGGGAACCCAATATACGGCGTCGTCCGCATAAAGATCGCTCCACTCGTCGAACGACTGCTCATCGAGTAGATCCGCTTCCGCTTCAATGAAGCTTCTTAAGGCCTCGAAGCGGGGATGCATGGCCTGGGAATCCGTTAGGATTTGGATGTCGTTTTTCATCGCTTTTTCTCCTTTGGACTTACGCGCCCATCAAGTCGCGCCAAGCATCATGCTGTGCGCGTTGTCCAACTTCACTCGAACGTGGTCCAAACTGCACGCCTTTGCCTTCATCGATTTCATCGCCAATTCCCTTCGCGACCAAAAACCAATCGGCGCCCTGCGCTTTAAGCCCATCCTGGCAACGCTCGAATGCTTCGAGATCGTCGCTTTGAATGAACGAGGCCGCGGAATGCGTAATGTTCAAGTACTTGACCAGGTCGGTGGAAATGACGTCGGGTGCACCCGTCAGGCGCACAGGCCAGACTTCGATTTCAGTGTGATCGACTGCGATGGCGCGGATCACGCGTACCGATGTCTGCGCGATAAGGATGTCCACACTCGGAAACAGCGTCATGGAATGGCGCCGGTTCTTGAGGATATCCTTGGTCCGCTCTTCGCCATAAGCATCGACCATCAGCGCGCGATACTCGTCCCACTCGCCGCCGGATTGTTCCTTATCAAACAAGGAAGCCTCGGAGCTGTGTCCCTTGAGAAAGCCTCTCACGCCCGTTTGCGCGACCACGGCCTCGCCATCCGGCGTAAAAAATGCGGCGTCGCCGCCTTCCTTGCCGGCGCGGCGTTTGAACTGCCGACCATCGGGTCCGACGGTCGAGGCGTGACAGGCTGCGGGATGGTACATATCGGCCTGATTCTCCAGCTGCAGCTTCCAGTTGCCTTTGTAGTGATAGCGGTGGCAGCCGGCTGAAAATTCGATCTGGCCCACCGGCGAGCGATCGACCAGTTCATCGATACCGCAACGTGCTTCGCCAAGATAATCGAGCAGCGGTTCGACATGCTCGTTGAAAGACGCGAAAACGAAACCCCGATAAGTTTCAACACGCGGCAACGGCGTCATGCCGGACTGCGGCTCTTGCAATACTTTCGGAGGAAAATCCGCGCGCATCGGCACGCCGGCAAGCTGGCCGTCAGGGCGGAAAGCCCATCCGTGATACATGCAGGAAAACACCTTTGCATTGCCGCGCTGCCGCGTTAATACCTTGGCGCCGCGATGACCGCAACGATTAAAAAGCACATGAACGCTATTGTCCACATTGCGGCTTAACACCACAGGCTGCCCAACGAGGGTGGTGCAGTAATAATCTCCTGATGATGGGATGAGACTTTCATGACCAACGTAAAGCCATACTTTCTTGAAAATCTTTTCCTTTTCGATCTCGAAAATTTCTGGATCGATGTACATGTTGCGATGCACACGGTCCGCACGGACCATGCTGCGGAGCTGCTCGCTTGAATATTTGCTCATGATGCTTCCTCGCGAATGAATATTTTTAAGCTTTATCGGGGATGTGTCGATTATTCGATGTCAGATATATGTTGGACGGACCGGCTTAATTCCGTGCCCGCACCACTGCTTCCACTTCAAGCAAAAACTGTTCCTTTACCAGTCGATCGACCACGATAAGGGTATTGGGCGGGTAGACATTGCTTGCAAAAAATCGCGGAAAGGCTTCGGCGCGCAAGCGCATGAAATGCTCGATGTCCTGCGCATGCACTAAAAAGGTATTGAACTTGACGATGTCATCGAAACCGCATCCAGCCGCGCCTATGACCGCCTTAAGATTGTCGAAGATCTGTTTAAATTGGAGGTCGAAGTCATGCGCTCCGACAATGTCGCCAGCGTTGTTGACCGACAATTGTCCTGCGACAAAAATGAGTTCTCCGGCTTTCACGCGCGTCATATGCGAATAAAGACCTTGCGCCGGCGGTGCGCCTACAGGATTAACGTACTCGACATTTTTGCTCATGGTTTCTCTTTCTTTCATAGATGAATTACAGAATCGGATGGCCCGTGGAAACGAGCGTGCCAGCGCGTTTTCTTGGTTTGCTGAAACAGTTAGATCAAATAACCACGTTCTCCAGCCGGCCGACGGGTTCCATCACGACGCTTACCGTGTCGCCGCTTTTCAGATATTTCGGCGGTGAGAATCCCAGTCCGACACCCGCCGGCGTACCTGTTGCAATGACGTCGCCCGGCTGCAAGCTAATCGAACTGCCGATCGTTCGAATCAGTGTGGGAATGTCGAATATGAGGTCTTTAAGCAGCGTGGATTGGCGCTGCTCGCCGTTGACGAAACATTCCAGTTTTAATTCGTCGATGTTCCCAATCTCGTCCATCGTCACCAAGCTCGGTCCCATAGGGCAATAGCCATCGGGGCCTTTTCCGAGCAGCCACTGGCTGTGAATTTTTTGCACTTCCCGCGCCGTCACATCATTGAGCAAGGTCACGCCCATGACGAACGACCATGGATCATCGTCGGCTTTCACGCGTCCTTGCTTGCCGATCACGATGGCCAATTCAGCTTCATAATCGACGGAGTTGTATGGATCGAGCGACGTATCAATAGCGTCTCCCGGCCCGCTCACTGAACTGGGCGGCTTGGAGAAAATGATGGGATGCGTGGGAACCGCGCCGCGCGCGGCACTCGAATCGAAACCACTGCTGGAAAACTCTTGCGCGTGGTCGTGATAGTTTTTGCCAACACAAAATACGTTGCGCCGTACATTCGGAATGGGCGCCCGCAATTTCAAATCAGCCAGACGCAAGCGGGTTTTCGCCTGCGCTACATATTGTTTAATCGGCTCCCGCAGCGCATCGTAGCGGTCGATCAGGTCATTCATATCGGAGACGATACCGCCTTCGGTTAAATCGACAATTTCGTCAGCACTACTGAAAACGCCAACGCGAGACATTCCGTTGTGGAAAAAAGTGACAAGTTTCATGATGGTTAAATAAGTCCTGATATAGATGTGAAATTCGTGTGAAATTCGTATGAAATTTGTATGAAAATACTTCGCTGCCCTACTATTCCTAATGCGTTAAACGCCCCCGCCCGGTTTCCTCATCGAATTCATACAGACCGTTCAAAAACGTTTTTTGCCGTTCGTACCACTTGCGAACCCGCGGTGCTTGAGGCGTTCTATCGATCGGCTTTCCGCCCTTGAAAATGTAGTCGAACGCGCGTGGCCGCTGCAAGATCCGAATGTCCTTGGCAGGATTGCCGGGAACAACCAGCAAGTCGGCCAGCCGCCCCGCCTCGATCTTACCCACCTCATGACCGTATCTTTGCAAAAGCCGTGTCGCCGCCAGCGTATTGGCGTGGATAGCCTCGATGGGCGACATGCCCAGCAAATCGACAAACAATTCCATTTCTTTCCCATGCCATTGCCCATAAGGCACCGGCGACCAGCCGCTTTCACTACCGGCCAGCAACGGCACGCCCGCCTCGTAGGCGCGCCTGAGGTTCACCGTAGCCGCGTCCACTTCCCGCTGGATCGCACTGGCGCCGGACGCCCCCGCATTGGATTGCTTCGCATCGATCAGATTGATCAACAGGGTTAATGTCGGCGTGATGACACACTTTTTTTCCAGGCAAGCTTCGATGCCTGCGTCATCGATATAGGAAGCGTGAAACAGATTATCGAAACCGGCACGCGCCGCATCGAGGGCAGATTCCCGCGATCGCGCATGCACGCTGCATATGCGCCCCAACCTGTGGGTTTCATTGGCGATAATACAAAACTCTTCTAACGTGAATGCCGACGAGCCGAGTGCATCCGGGGTGATCAGATTGTCGTTCGAGCCTGAGACTTTGATGGCGTCGACCTCATCTTTTACCTGGAGGCGAATCGCTTCAACCAGATCGTCACGCGTTTTAATCAAAACCGCACTTTGACCCAGCGGGAATTCCATATTGCTGGGAAACGAATCCTCCAGACCTTGATGCGTGGTGAGCTGCTTACCGGAAATCGTAAATCTGGGGCCCTCGAACATGCCGGTATCAATGGCGTCGCGCACCGCCTGGCCGATGTTATAAGTTGTCGCAGCATCGAATGCGCTGGTCACGCCGGCCTGCAGTACTTTTTTGGCGTAATACAAGGCCTTGGCGGTACGAAACTCAACCGGCGTATAAAGCGCGTTTTCCTCCTCTGAGCGCGATTCGCCAAACGATATATGCGTATGCGCATCGATCAATCCCGGCAAGATCGATCTGCCGGGGAGATCGATTATTTCGTAGTCCAGGCTGGTGAAGTGGGGCGGCATACCTGCCAGCTCGCCGACCCAGACAATGCGCTCGCCTTCCACGACCACGGCGCCACGCTCAATCGGTGCATTGCGTGTGCCGTCGATCACCCGCCCCTTCAATAAATAACCTTTTTTTTGCATAAAATCCTCTTTAATTACGCTTGAGCTCTCGCCCGAAAAAATCGCGGGCAAGCGCCAAAAACGTGTCACTGCGTTCGAAAGCGACCGAATGAGAGCAATTGCGCAGCAGGACCAGCTCGCCTTGGGCCAATTGCTCGGCCAGAGCGATCGATGTCGATGCGGGAAAGGCAGAATCTTCGCGCCCGTGCAGCAGCAGCACCGGTTGCTTGATGCATGCGATTTCTTGATCATCAAGCGTGGCCGCAGCAATGTATCCGGCCGGATCGCCGCCGAACATCTGATCGAAATACTGCGCATAGCCCGGCGCAAAAATCACAGGTTCCCGCGCCTGCAAATAAGTTTCATCGATGACGCTTTTGTCATGAATCAAACCGGACAACGCAAACACCAATTCTGCGCGATTGCGTGGACACTTCCATGTCCGTCTGGTCGCCTCGGTTGCGGCAAAGCGCTTACCCATCGTTCCGGTAGTCATCACTGCGGCAATGCGTGAATCGCTACCCGCCAGCCTCAAGGCGATCGAACCTGAGATCGAATGTCCTATCACACCTACTTTTTCCAGACCGACCAAATCAAGCAATGCCCTGGCTTGCCTAAGCCAGAGGTCATAATCAAAAAAAGGCGGCTGCGGTTTGCGACCGCTCTTGCCGAAACCAACCAGGTCCATCGCCAATACGCGATAGTCGCGCGCAAGCGGCGTCATGACCTTGCTCCAGTTGCCGATACTGGATGCCCCTGGCCCAGAGCCATGCAACATCAGCAGCGTCGGCCCCTGCTCCTCTCCCACCGAATAAAACGTGACGGGAATTCCTTCGAATTCAAATCGATCCTGATTCAAATCAACTCCTAAAAAACGTTTAAATTCACACCTAAATTCAATTTAATGGATTCTATTTTAAACAATCCATTCTGTAAATAAAAAACTATTTAATTGGCAATTAACTATTAAAATGCAGTTTCGCGGGAGTAATGTTAAAATCCGGTTTTACTAGAAAACCAACAAATCGCATGCGAAATTTAGAAGATGGACGA
Organism: Herbaspirillum sp.; assembly: GCA_028291765.1. Taxonomy (GTDB): domain Bacteria; phylum Pseudomonadota; class Gammaproteobacteria; order Burkholderiales; family Burkholderiaceae_D; genus Herbaspirillum. Next base: position 4,930 of record JAQGNR010000193.1, on the reverse strand, counting down.
ACGCTGAGCAGCCGTGTCTTTGACACAATCCGATCCGACATTCTCAAGGGAAAGTTGTTACCCGGGCAGCGCCTGAAGGTCTCTGCGCTGGCGCAAATTCAGGAGGTCAGCGTCAATGTTGTTCGTGAAGCGCTGAATCGGCTGGCGGGCGAAAAGCTGGTCGAGTTCGAGCCGCAGTTCGGTTTCGCGGTACATGGACTTTCGGCCGAAGACCTGATCGATCTGGTAGACCAGCGAGCGGCGTTGGAAGAGCTGGCATTGCGCCGCTCGATCGCGCGCTCCTCTGTCGAGTGGCAGTCTGAGGTATTAGCAGCACACCACCGGCTAAGCAGGGAGCCACTCACTACGGATGAAAATCCCGGTGTGCTGAACCCGGAATGGATGGCGCGTCATGACGAATTTAACTTCGCCATGTTACGAGCGTGCGGTAGCCCACGTCTGTTTGAACTGGTGCGGCAACTAGCGGAAGCCGCAGAGCTTTACCAACGCGCATTGCTACCGATAGTCGGGCAGGACCGGGAACTTGATGTTGAGCATCAGGAATTGCTTGATGCGATCCTCGATGGCGATGCCGACGCAGCAGTGGCGATTCTCAAATCTCACCTTTTTATGACCCGCGACGCCATGTTGCCCCTATTGCAAAACGGTGAATTTGAATTGGTTCCGGCAAAAACCGAAAAGATACGGCGCTCGCCAGTTCGCCATCGCGCCAGCATTACGAAGGCGTCGAAAGTCCGCGGCAAAAAATAATGCTGCAACTCAAGCGGCAGGCAAAATCGCCTTCAAACCTGCCATGAACGATTTGACGTGCAGCCCGATGACCGTTTTTGTATCGTAAGGATTGGCGTTCTGATAGATGTGGCGACGAATGGCAAGATGCGATACGGTGCCATGCAGAATCCACCCTATTTCCTGCGTCAGCGCCGGATCTTCCGGCACACGCAAGCCTGCCTCAAGCGCCGCCTCATCAACGATGATCTCCAGCAGATTAGCCACGATCTTCGTAATATAAGCCGGCGCCATCGCCACATCCGACAAAGACGCGTGAAGGAACAAGCGCAGCCAGCGGCGCGTCAGGATCAAATCGTAATACTCTTGATAAAACTCCGTCACGCGTTGCTCGACCGATTTGCTGCGATCCTTCAACAGCACAAACCAGACCGCCTTGATCCGGCCGGCAATTTCCGTTTCGTACACTGCCGCCAGCAACGCCGCCTTATTCGGAAATACGCTATACAACAAACGTTGCGACACGCCGCACGCATCGGCCAAGGCACGCGTTTGCGCAGTAACGCCATGCTCCGCAAAAAATTCACTCGCCTTACCCAATATCTGCGCGCGACGCTCGGCTTGCGGCATGCGCACCGTCGGATAGCGAACTTTTTTCGGTGGCGCGGCCGTTTTTTTCTGGCGGCTTTCCATCAGAACATCCTCTTTTATTTTCATATTTTTTCTTTGCCAAAACTAATTGGTCATGCCCTTGTGTAATAACGCTTATCGTCAATTGACGATATCTTAGTTTTAATCTATTCTACACAAAAACCTGGATGCTCAGGTTCTCCACCGCCTCATCCATGCCATTCTGCCATAGGGGAAACACACCATGATTCTGGAAATGCGCACCTATCAGGTGCACGCCGGTAAAGCGCCTGAATTTCTGAAAATATATCAAGAGAACGGCTTACATATCATCACCCGCTACGCAAAATTAGTGGGCTGCTGGACTAAAGAATCCGGCACGCTCAACGCCATTGTATTTCTATGGGGCTATGACGATTACGGCCATCGCAGCGCGCAGCGCGCACAAATGGCGCAAGACCCGCAATGGCAAGCTTTTGTGCCAACGATTCTCCCTTATCTGGTGCATCAGGAAAGCGTTTTCCTGAACCCTGTCACTTTCTCTCCTATCCAGTAACACACCATGCCGATCAGCACCTTCGAATTGTTCAGACTCGGCATTGGCCCGTCCAGCTCGCACACCGTCGGACCGATGCGCGCAGCGGGCCGCTTCGTGCAGGAACTTGAAACCGGCGGCCACTTGGCGCAACTGGCCAGCGTCACAGTCGACCTGTACGGCTCGCTCGCGCTCACCGGCAAAGGGCACGGCACCGACCAGGCCGTGCTGCTCGGCCTGATGGGAGAACAACCGGAAACCGTGGACATCGACCACGTCGATGCGCATCTGGCCGGCATACGGCAAAGCGGCGAAATCCTGCTGCTCGGCCGGCATCGGGTGGCCTTCGACGAAGTGCAGCATCTCTTGTTTCATACCACCATCACGCTGCCGCAGCACCCCAACGGCATGCGCTTCACAGCGACCGACGCCAACGGCACTATCCTGTTTCAGCAATTGCTGTTCTCGATTGGCGGCGGATTTGTCGTCGCCGCCGAAGACATCGGCCAGACGGCGCCGCCGGCAGTGGCGTTGCCGCATCCGTATCGATCGGCACAGGCGTTGCTGCAGATCGGTATCGAGCAAAATAAAACCATTGCCGAAATCGCATACGAGAACGAACTCGCGCTGCGTTCGGCACAGGAAATAAGCGACGGGCTGGATAAGATCACCGCTGCGATGTCTGCATGCATCGAGCGCGGACTGTCCCGCGAAGGCCGCCTGCCGGGTGGCCTCAATGTGCGGCGCCGCGCCAAACAAATGCACGATCGGCTGCTGGCGGCCAAAGATACCACCGGCCCTTTGCCGGAGCTCGATTGGGTCAATGCCTTTGCCATCGCTGTGAACGAAGAAAATGCGGCCGGCGGCAGAGTCGTCACTGCGCCGACCAATGGCGCTGCCGGCATCATCCCGGCCGTGCTGCGCTTCTATGTACAATTTTGCCCCAACGCCTCAAAACAGGGCATCCATGACTTCCTCTTGACCGCAGCGGCGATTGGTTCGCTGTACAAGGAAAATGCCTCGATCTCCGGCGCCGAAGTCGGCTGCCAGGGCGAAGTCGGCGTCGCCTCCTCGATGGCTGCGGCCGGTCTGGCGGCGGTGCTGGGCGGCAGCAACGAGCAAATCGAAAATGCCGCTGAAATCGGCATGGAGCACAACCTCGGACTCACCTGCGATCCGGTTGGCGGCTTGGTGCAGATTCCCTGCATCGAGCGCAATGCGATGGGGGCGACGAAAGCGATCAACGCCGCGCGCCTTGCGCTATGCGGGGATGGGCAGCATCACGTGACGCTCGATAAAGTTATCGAAACCATGCGCCAGACTGGGGCGGACATGCATACCAAGTACAAGGAAACGTCGCTTGGGGGGCTGGCAGTTAACGTGGTGGCGTGTTGATTTGAGGATAGAGGTGATCCTTCGATACGGCCTGCGGCCTACTCAGGACGAACGGTTTTTCTTTAAGCGCTACACAAAACCCCGTTCGTCCTGAGTAGGCCGCAGGCCGTATCGAAGGATCACCCCAAAACTCAAATTTTCTTAGACTTTTGTGAAAATTTAAAAAACACCCGTTCGTCCTGAGTAGGCCGCAGGCCGTATCGAAGGATCACCGCAAAACTCAAATCTTAGCGGTTGTTGTGAAATTAAGGCCGTCAGGCGGGATGTTGTGCGCAGTGAGGTAAAGAAGGGAGGTGGCCGAAGGCCGCCGGAATGACACGAACGGAGCACAACATCCCGTCACAGCCCGCCTGACGGCCTTAATTTCGCAACAGTCTCGTCAAGCCAAAAACTGCTCCGCCAACCGCACCCAATAAGTCGCCCCAATCGGCAACAACGCATCATTAAAATCATAGCTAGGATTATGCAAAGTGCACGGCCCCAGCCCATGATTAGCATCCCGATGATCGCCATCGCCGTTCCCGATAAACACATAACACCCCGGCTTATGCTGCAGCATAAAAGCGAAATCTTCCGCCGCCATGCTCGGTTCGACATTAACGTTCACATTCTCCACACCCACGATCGACTGCATCACGCCGGTCGCCAGCGCAGTTTCGTTTCGATGATTAACCACCGCCGGATACAGACGATTAAACTTGAATTCAACCTCGGCATCGAACGCGGCTGCAGTATGCCGGGCGATATCGCGCATGCGGTTTTCGATCAGATCGGTTACATGCGTGCTTAGCGTACGGACGGTGCCGCTGAGCAGCGCCGTATCGGGAATCACATTGGTGGCGCTGCCGGCATGGATCTGCGTGACCGATAACACACCGGTGTCGAGCGGATTCCGGTTGCGGCTGATGATGCTCTGCCAGCTCTGCGCTATCTGCACCGCAACCATGACCGGATCAATACCCTTATGAGGCTGCGCTGCATGCGCGCCCTTGCCTTTGACGATCACTTCGAAATCATTCGACGAAGCCATCATCGGCCCCGGCGTGACGCTGAAAGTGCCGACCGCCGCGCCCGGCCAGTTATGCATACCGAACACCGCATCCATCGGACATTGCGTAAACAAACCGTCATCCATCATGCGTTTAGCGCCCGCGCCGGACTCTTCGGCCGGCTGAAAAATCAGATACACCGTGCCGTCGAAATTGCGGTGTTGCGACAAATAATGCGCGGCCCCAAGCAGCATCGTGGTATGGCCATCATGGCCGCAGGCGTGCATCTTGCCCTCGTGCCGCGATGCATGCGCAAAGGTATTCGATTCCTTTACCGGCAGCGCATCCATATCGGCGCGCAAGCCGACGGCACGGTTGCTGGCGCCGGCCTTGATGACGCCGACCACGCCGGTGCCGCCCATGCCGCGCAAGATGGGAATGCCCCATTCGCTCAACTTGGCCGCCACCAGATCGGCGGTACGCTGCTCTTCGTAGCACAACTCCGGATGAGCGTGGATGTCGCGCCGGATCTGCTGCAATCCGCCGTGGGATTGGATGATTGGTTCGATCAGCTTCATACTTTCCTTCAAATATCTTTTGGAGACTGGTGCGAAATTCAGGGTGTCAGGCGGGCTGTTGCGGGGTGTTGCGG
>JAQGNR010000175.1 GCA_028291765.1 Herbaspirillum sp. | reverse complement strand
ATGTTTGTGCTCCGTTCGTGTCATTCCGGCGGCCTTCGGCCACCTCCCTTCTTTACCTCACTGCGCACAAACATCCGTCACAGCCCGCAACAGTCCGCCTTGCCCTTAATTTCACAACCGCCTCTTGACGTGCATTTTGGTTTTTTTTGAGCGCTTTTCCTGCGTTAAATATCAATACATTTTGTCTTTCTTTCTTTCTTTTTGTCTAATACCGCGCTACCGATAAATCGCCGGCGGCAATGTCCGGTTTTTGGCCGGAGATTAAATCCGATAGCAGTTTGGCCGAGCCGCAGGACATGGTCCAGCCCAGTGTGCCGTGCCCGGTATTGATATATAGATTGCGCAGGCGCGTGGGGCCGACGATCGGCGTGCCGTCCGGCGTCATCGGACGCAGCCCGGTCCAGAAGCTGGCGGCGGAGGTGTCGCCAGCGCCGGGAAATAGATCGTTGACCACCATTTCAATCGTGCGGCGGCGGGCCGGATTCAGGAATTTGTTGAAACCGGTGAATTCCGCCATACCGCCGGCGCGGATGCGGTGGTCGAAACGGGTGATGGCGATCTTATAGGTTTCGTCGAGGATCGCCGATTGCGGGGCCGCCTGCGCGTCGTCGATCGGGACTGTGATGGAATAGCCTTTCATCGGATAAACCGGAATGGCGACGATGTTGTTGAGCAGATCGGTGGAATATGCGCCGAGCGCCACGACGTAGCGGTCGGCAGTGAGCAGGCCGCCGTTGCACTGCACGCCGGTAATTTGGTCGCCGTGGCTGACTAAGCGATGAATGCTGGCGTCGTAATGGAATTTCGCGCCCAGTTGTTGCGCCATGGCCGCCAGATGCGCAGTGAACAGGCGGCAGTCGCCGGTTTCATCGTCCGGCAGACGCATGCAGCCGGTGAGCTTATGTTTGGCTGCGGCCAGAGCGGGTTCGGCGCCGGCTAGTTGATCCGGCGTCAGCAGTTCGAACGGCACGCCGTTGTCGCGCAGTATTTCGCTGTCTTTGGCGGCATGATCGAGTTGTTGCTGGGTTCTGAAGATTTGCAGCGTGCCTAATTGGCGGCTTTCGTATTCAATGCCGGTGTCGGTACGCAGCGTGCGCAGGCATTCGCGGCTGTATTCCGCCAGCCGCACCATGCGTTCCTTGTTGACGGCGTAGCGCGATGGCGAGCAGTTGCGCAACATTTGCCATAACCAGCGCAACTGGAGCAATGTGCCGTCAGGCGCGATGGCGAGCGGCGCGTGATGTTTTTGCAACATCCATTTCACGGCTTTTAACGGGATGCCGGGTGCAGCCCAGGGCGAGGCGCAGCCAGGGGAGATCTGGCCCGAATTGGCAAAACTGGTGTCCTGCGCCGGACCCGAGGCACGATCGACCACCGTTACCTGATGGCCGGCGCGCGTTAAATAATAGGCGGTTGTTACACCGATGACGCCACTGCCGAGTACGAGGATGTGCATTTTTCATCACCTGTCGATTAAGTATTCCGATAATCCGGAAAACGCTATCGTAGGGCCAGGCAATCAAATTCAATTACCGTATATCCGGCAGTTATAGGCAGAAATGCGGCAGAAAATGCGGCAGAAATGCATAAAACGCCAATGCAACGCCAATGCAACGGCAGCGCGATGTGCGCATCGGCGGTGCAATCCATACGCCCTGAGCGGCGGCATCGAGATCAAGAGACGATAGACGATTGACGGCGACGGCTTGAAGTGATTCTATGTCGCTTTGCGGCATATTCTAAAAAATAAATTATGGGCCAACTATGAACCGCAGAAGCGTCATCCTGGCGGCGATCATCCTGGCATTGATTGGCGCGGCGCTCCCGATTGCGGCAGCCTTGGCAGTGTCATGGCAACGCGCGGTGGCGGCCGAACAGGAGCGGCTATCGGAATTTGCCGACCGCGCCATCAGCCGCGCCACACTTTCCTTCACGGAAGTCGGCAATGCCTTGCGTTCGTTTGACAAGCTGGACGTCGTGCCGTGTTCCGACACGCATATCGCATTAATGCGCAAGACCACGTTAGATACCCGCAGCGTCGATGAGATCGGTTATTACAGCGATGATGGCTTGCTGGAATGTACGTCATGGGGCATGACCCACCGCGACATTCATCAAGCCTTGCCCGATTTCGTCACGGAGGATGGGCTGGAAATCGTCTTCAATGTCTATCCGATGGTCAGTCACGGCAAATTGATGACCGAGGTGCGTTATAAGAACCACAATGCGCTGATCGATCCGGTGCGCTTTGCCGACATCATGACCGATGACGATGTCTCGCTGGCGGTCGGGACCTCCTCCGGGCTGCTGCTGGGCACTTTGCATGCGCCCGATCTGGATCTGGTGAGCAAGGTGCTGGATGACCACAGCGTTCCGCCGAGCGACGATAAATTGATTGCGATTCGCGAACGGGCGGGCTTGATCGCGGTGGCCATCGAGCCGCGCAGCCGGATCATGGAAAGAGTATACGGACAGCTGGTCATGATGATCCCGCTGGGCATTCTGATGGCGGCGTTGATCGTTGCAGTGGTCGCTTGGTTTTTGCGCCGCCGCTTGTCGCCGCGCGGCGAATTGGCGAGCGCGGTACGGCGGCGTGAATTCGTGGTGCATTATCAGCCGCTGATCGAATTGAAAACCGGTCTTTGCGTCGGCGCCGAGGCGCTGGTGCGCTGGCAGCGTCCGGGCGGGGTAATCGTGGGGCCGGAGTCGTTTATTCCACTGGCCGAGGAAAGCGGTTTGATCGTGCCGATCACCGATCAGGTGGTGGCGGCGGTAGTGAGCGATCTCGGCGCATTGCTGCGTGAGGCGCCCGGCTTGCACGTGGCAGTCAACGTCAGCGCGAGGGACATCAAGACCGGACGTATTCTGTCGGTCATGCGCACCGCACTGGCCTGCACCGGCATTCATGCGCAGCAGATCTGGCTGGAGATGACCGAGCGCGGCTTCATGGATATTACTGCGGCGCGGGAAACATTAGGGCTGGCCAGGGAACACGGCCATGTCGTGTCGATCGACGATTTCGGCACCGGTTATTCCAGCTTGTCGCATTTGCAGGATTTGCCGCTGGATACACTGAAGATCGACAAATCGTTTATCGATACGATTTGCACCGATTCAGCCACCAGTAGCGTGACGCCGCACATTATCGCGATGGCGAAGTCGCTGAACCTGAAAATCGTCGCGGAGGGCATTGAAACCCAACTGCAGGCCGATTATCTGCTGGAAAGAGAAGTGGAATATGGGCAGGGCTGGCTGTTTGCGAAGGCGTTGCCGGCGGCGGCGTTTATTGCGTTCTATCGGGGTAATGTAGCGCAATGTATCAATAGGGGGACCGAAAAGACCTGATCCGTAATAAGTGTAAGGAATTCTCCGGAAGGAGGGCAACGCCAAAAAAGTACCCTATATTCCAATTGTGGCGCTCAAAGACAGCGTTTCAATCGAGAGGAGTACATATCATGATTGGCAAAAAAGGTTTAGTTGGCTTGCTTATAGTTGGCGTAATGGCATCATCCGTATCGACTTCGGCATTTGCCCGCGGCGGCGATGGCCTTGGCATCGTCGCCGGCGTGCTCGGCGCGGTAGCGGTCGGATCGATCATTGCGAATTCGGCGCCGCGGCCGGTATATTATGATGCGCCGCAGCCATATTACGGGCCACCGCCGCAACCGGTTTATTATCAGTCTCCACAACCGGTCTACTATCAGGCGCCGCCACGATATTACGAGCCGCGTCCGGTGTATGTGCATGAATATCACCACCGTGATTACTATGACCACGATGGCTATTATTCGCGTTAATTTCCGGCTTCAAGCCCGCGTTGATTCGGTATGATCGGCTAATATGAACTGGCCCCAGGAAATTGGACATAGTCCTAACTTCCTGGGGCCAGTTCATTTCAAGGCCGGCTTTTCGATTTCCCGGACGACTGTGGCAATCATATTGCGCAGATCGCTTTTCATCATTGCGGCGCCGAATAGCGATGGGATGTAAAAGGCGGGCGCGATGGTGCCGGTGTAGACGATTTGCGTGAGATGATTGTCTGCGGCGGTGGCAGCAGTGATGGCCCAGTTAGCCTGGTATTCATGCATATTCCCTTTTAGCAGCGTCAAGGCAATATTCGAAAACGGCGTTTCGTGCACGTGCACCAGCAAATGAATCGGCTGTTTGATAAACAGAAATTGCCCGTAGCCTTCCTGCGCGACGACGCATTCCCGATCAGCGCGTGAAATCAGACGGGAGGAACTCAGATTGGGGACGAATTCGGCCAGACGATCGTAATTGGTCAATACTTCCCAGGCCCGCTGTGCGGTGGCATGCACCGATGCATGGGCCCTCAGATCGAATACCGGATAGCCATCGCCTTGACGCCGTTTGACTTCGATCTGCAGCGCGGCGCTTGCGCCGGATGTTTCCGCGGCCGCCAGCACCGGGCGTAGCGCGCTTAATTGCAATAGTGTTAACATGCCGGCGGCGCCGGTTTTAGTCAGCAGCTCGCGGCGATTCATGGGTTCGGCTGATACCTATGACTGTCTATTTGTGGGGTTAACACAACGCAGCCTGCGCTGCTGCTTCCGGCGTCAGTCCATCGTAAAACTGATCGGTGAACCATTCGATTTCTTCTTCAATATGCTCCTGTGCTTGCGCCAGCGTAGCGCCGCCTGCTACCAGAAACGGTTCCACTTCGGTACACCACCGGATCAGCGCCAGGGTTTCCGGATCGAGATCGTCGTTCTTTTTCTTTGCCATTTCCATTTCCATTGTTTGAAGCGCGAGAGCGCATGGCTGCCTATCATACCCGGCAATGCGGTCATTGCCAGCCAGCTGTACAGGTAAGATTTTGACAAGAATTTTGATGGAGAAAAATGACGAAGGAATGACAAAAGAATAAGGAATAAGGCGGGAAAAGAATGGCGTCGATTATTTGTAATTGGTGACTTCAGATATTTATTGTTCGTACAATAAATGGTAAAAACGTATAATTAACGTGCGTACAATATATCGAATGGAAATTACATTTATTATTGTCAAACGTAACAAAACGCTGGAAGAGCGCGGCCTCGATTTCGCTGATTGTGTTGCGGTGTTCGAAGGCCTGCACTTTACGCGTGAGGATACGCGGCAAGCGTATAACGAACCGCGATTCCAGACGGCAGGCCATCTGAATGGTCGAATGGTTGTGATTGCATGGACGCCGCGCGGCGCGGGTCGCCGTATCATTTCGATGAGGAAAGCAAATGACCGCGAACAAAAAATCTTTGAAGAAGCCCTGGGTTGATCCAGACGATGTGCCGGCGCTCGACGAGACGTTTTTTCAGGAAGCGGATCTATATCAAGGCGCAACACTGATCCGCCGCGGTCGGCCGGTGGCGGCCGTGACGAAGGAACGCGTAACGATTCGCATGAACCCGACGACCGTCGCGCGGTTTCGGGCAACGGGGAAGGGCTGGCAGACACGCATGGACGCAGCGCTCGCCGAGTGGTTGAAAGAGCATTCGCCGGAGGAGTTGGCGAGTAATCTTTAGATATGCCTACACGACAGGCGCAAGCTTGTCAGTTCTCCATTTTCCACGAGAACGATAGAGTCCTCCAATTCAAACGGAGGAAGTGTATGCATGCAAATCTGGTAGTCGACGGTAAAAATGAATTGGGCGAATGCGCGATCTGGTGCGAGCGCACGCAATCGGTGTATTGGACTGATATTTACGCAGCCACGTTGTGGCGCTTTACGCCGTCCGATGGCGTGAATGGCGCCTTGCGCCATTGGCCCCTGCCGGAGCGTCTGTGCACCTTTGCCTTGACCGCCGATAGCGATCGCCTGCTGCTGGGTCTGGCGTCGCGCCTGGCCTGGATGTCGTTATCGAGCGGGGAGGTCACGCCGATCAGCCGCATCGAAGCGCATCTGCCGACCACGCGTTTGAACGATGGCCGTTGCGACCGCCAGGGACGGTTTATCTTCAGTACGATGAACGAAGCGCCCGACCGCGCGCCCATCGGCAGTTTTTATCGTCTCGGGGCCGATATGCGCGTGGAGCGTTTGCCGTTGCCGGGGGTGGCGATCCCCAACAGCATTTGCTTCAGTCCGGACGGCACGCGGATGTATCACTGCGATACGCCGACCAATATTATTTCCTGCAGCGATTACGATCCCGTCACCGGTGCACTGGGCCGGCAATATCTGTTCGCCGATCTGCGCGGCGTGGCAAGCGGTAGCCCGGACGGCTCGACAGTGGATAGCCAGGGTTATGTCTGGAATGCCCAATGGGGCGGTGCGCGCGTGGCGCGTTATGCGCCGGACGGCAGTATGGAGCGCGAGATTGTGCTGCCGGTGACGCAGCCGAGTTGCCCGGCTTTCGGTGGCGCGGCGCTCGATCGTTTGTATGTCACGACCGCGCATGAACATCTGACGCCGGCGATGCGGCGCCTGCAACCATTGGCCGGCGGCCTGTTTGCGGCCAGCCAGCCCGGTATCAAAGGTCTGCCGGAAGTGCGCTTCGCCGGTATTTTTTGAGCGCCGCTCTTGCCATGATACGATTTACGCAATTACCCTCCGCTGATCGGACGCAATGAAAAAAATCGCTTTTTCCGGTACGCTGGACCCGATTACCAACGGTCATATGTGGGTCATCGATGAAGCCCGTTGCCTGGCGGATGAGGTGACGGTCTTCTTGTCTGAAAACCCCGCCAAACGGCCTCAGTTCCCGGTCGAAAAACGCAAGCAGATTATTGAATTGAGCGCGGCCGAGCGCGGTTGGGATAACGTGCACGTGGTCATCGTCAAAGGCGATTACACCGCGCGCGCGGCCAAGAAGCACGGTATCGATTATTTGATCCGCGGGATTCGCAACACCGTCGATTTCGATTACGAAAATCTGATCCAGCAAACCAATGTCGATGTTTTACACGGCGCGAAAACTATTTTCGTGATGCCGCCGCGGGATCTGGGATCGGTCAGTTCCAGTTTTGTCGGCTCGCTGCAAGGGCCGGTCGGCTGGAACTGGAATGTCAAAAAATTCATGCCGGGCCCGGCGCATCGCGCCTGGATTATGGATTGGTTGCGCAAGGAGTGGGAATTGTTATGGGCATACCCCAGTGCCACGCCGGCAGCGATACGCCGCGCCGATGACTGGTACGAACGTTTGATCGGGACCACCGGCTACGGCGGCCCGCTGCGGCGGTATCACAATCTGGATCACCTGGTGCATGGGCTCACTGAGATCCGGGTCTGGGGTTTGAATACCAATGCATCGGCAGGGGCTATGGCGATCCTTAAAAAAGCATTCTGGTTTCACGACATCGTACATGGCGCCGCCGCTGTGGATGCTGCCGCAGCCGCGCTATCGGATGAGGAACAAAGCGCGCGTCTATGGTTGAGCAGCCGGCTCGATCCGGCGGTTGCCGACGACGTCGCGGCGCTCATTCGCGCAACCGATCATTTACAGATCGACGGCATCGAGCATCCGCTAAAGGCGACGATGGTGTCGCTCGATCTGGCAATTCTGGGGCAGGATGCAGATGTCTACGATGCTTATGCCGCCTCCATTCGGGATGAATATCCAGACGTGCCGGATCCGGTTTATCGCACCAAACGGGTGGAAGTGCTGACCTATTTGCACGGTAAGGCCGAAGCCGGACGCTTGTATGCGGATGCCTATTTCGCAGCGCAATACAATCGCACCGCAATGGCGAATATGCAGCGCGAAATCGCGCGGCTGGAAGCGGATTGAATTTAGGGCAAGGCTCCCTTCTATAGTACGATGGTATTCCTGCCTATCAGTTATTTGCCTACCCGCAATATTTTCATTTATGGCATCCGTTTCCTTTAGCCGCCTTGCGACGCTACGTTCATTGGTCATCGATGATCAGGCTGGCATGCGTCAGAATATGCGCTTGCATCTGGGCCAGCTCGGCATGACCCGCGTCGATCAGGCGGCCACACCGGATGAGGCAATTCATTTTGTCGAACGCAACGCTTATGACGTTGTGGTGTGCGATTACAACCTGAACAACGAAACCAATGGCCAGCATTTGCTGGAGTTTTTTCGCTCGCATGATCTGTTGCCGGAATCCACTATTTTTATCATGGTAACGGCGGAGAGCAGCTACAGCTCGGTGGCCGGCGCGGCTGAATTCAAGCCGGACGCCTATATGATCAAGCCGTTGACGGCAACCAAGCTGGCCGAGCGCATCGAACGCATGCTCGACAAGCAGAATTCCTTTCTGCCGATTACGCAGCGCATGGCGCGCAAAGATACCGCCGGCGCCATCATTGCCTGCGATGAATTGCTGGCGGCCGAACCGAAATGGATCGTCGAAATATTGAAGCTCAAAGGACGCATGTTGCTGCAATTGCGCCGTGTCGATGAAGCCCGCGCGCTATACCATAGCGCACTTGCGCTGCGCAGCGATCTGGTCTGGGCTTCACTCGGACTGGCCAAATGCGAAGTGATCGCCGGCCAGCCGGAAAAGGCCAGAAGCATGGTCGAAACCTTGCTGGTCAAACATACCCAATACATTGAAGCTTACGATTTGCTGGCGCAGGTCGCCGAGAGCACCGGCAATAGTGATGTCGCGCTGGATGCGCTGAGCCGTTCGGCGCGCATCATTCCATCGGCGCCGCGCAGCCGTCTGGTGGGCGATGCGGCCTATCGGGTCGGCGATCTGGCGCAGGCCGAAGAGGCCTTTTCGCAAGCAGTTAAACTCAGCAAGGGATCGATGACAGGGCAAGCCTCCGATCTGATTTCGCTGGCGCAGGTCTATGTCGATAGCGGCAATGCAGATGCGGCGTTGAAGGTGTTTACCGGCGTGCCGCGCAGGTTTTCCGAATCGTCGCCGTTTATTGCTGCGCAGGCTGCGATGCAGGCGCAGGCGTATGCCAAACTGGGCGACCTCGCGCAGGCCAAGCAAGCATTTTCGGTGGCGATGGAACACACAGGCGAAACAGGCGACGATAGCGATAACAAGAGCAACAGCAACAGCAATAACGACAGCGCTACGCTGAGTTTGGCCAGAGCTGCATTTGCGGTCGGGCAGGACGATTACGCCGCAGAGCTGATTGCCGCGGCGATCAGATCGGATCACGAAGACCGGTTTCTGGTAGCGCAGGCCAGGCGCGTACTCAGCGATGCCGGCAAGGAAGAACTGATCGCGGAGCTGATCGACGGGCCGATGAACGAATGCCTGACGGTGATCGCCGAGGCCAATGCGCTCATGCGCGGGGCGCAATTCGAAGCCTCGCTGAGCAAGCTGGAAGAAGCCTTGGGCAACATGCCGCAAAATACCGGTGTGTTGATGGCGGCAGCGCAGATTTATTTGTTGTGGATGAGTCAGAAAGGCGTGGATCAGGAATACGTCAAATGCGTCAACGGCTATCTGGCCATATTGGATCAACTGATGCCGGGTAACGAGCGGGTCGCCAAAATGCATCTTTTCCTGCAACGCACACTAAACAATAATCAGATAAAGAGTTAAGCATGGATTCCAAGCTGTCCGCAATTATTGTGCATGACATTAAAAATGCCTTGGCAATATTGGAAGGCGAGCTACGTCAATTGACGGACGCGCCGGATCGCACCCGGGCCGGACATGCGCATACGATCTGCCTGAATCTGCAGGATAAGCTGGTCGGTTTCCTGACCTTGTATAAAGCTTCGTCGCAGGGTTTGGTGGCGCAGATCGACGCGGTTTCGCCGATCGATTTCCTGACGATGCTGATCGATCACTTGAGCATCGGCAAATCCGGCATTGCGCTATCGCTCAGTGCGGCGCCAATGCCGGTGGTCGCGTTTTTCGATGAGCACCTGGTAACGCTGGCGCTGGAAGCAGCATTGCGCAATGCGATGCGTTTTGCGTCGTCCAGAATTGAGGTCGGCTGTGTCCAGCGCGATGGTTTTCTGGTGTTTTCCATTCAGGACGATGGCCCCGGCGTCGGCGTGGGCGCCAAGGAAAAGATCGCTTCCACCGGACTCGGCATGGGCTTATGCAATGTCATCGCCGCGGCGCATATCAAAGACGAAAACAGCGGCGTTGCGGTGTTGCGCAATAGCGCCGGCGGCGGCGCGCTGTTCGAATTGTGTCTGCCTTAATGCGCAACTTGTGTAGCGAGTGTAGCCCTGGCGTTCGGTTACGCAAATTTTTTTAGGACGGTGATTGCCTCTTCGATCAGGCCGCCGTGGCC
>JAQGNR010000152.1 GCA_028291765.1 Herbaspirillum sp. | reverse complement strand
ATATTCTGGATTTGTACTGACATTTGAGCCTGAGCGAACGCAGTGGCTCGCGGAAAAACTGTATCCAGGTGCAGAGCTAAAGGAATCATTCTCCGCACTGGACTGGACGTTTGAGCGCAGAGAATTGGTTTTACTTGTCCTTTCCATTACGCCTATGTCGATTTCCGCTATCGCATTAATGGAAAGAATGCATGGCAGTGGCGGCTCTGGAAAACTGAAAATGCGAATGTCGAACATGGTGATTTTTGATGAACCCGTGATCGAATCAGAATTCCTTATCGCAGATGTGTCTTCCGTTATCTGCACCCCCGAGACCTTAAAACGCACAGATCCCATTAGCTGGGAGGCTTTAATCATTGAGCTTTGTCAGCGTCGTCCAGAATATGCCAATTCGATTCATCATTTAATTTCTTCACGTGAGACGGAACGCCGCATATTGGGACAATCCAATCGCGTTGCACGGCTGAATGAACAAAGGGATGGACTTGGATTGGCGCTCGACATTGGACAGATCGAGCGCGCAGCTGTAATGAAGACGATAAAAGTCGAAAAAATCGAGGCCGCCACTTCCGTTCTTGATCTTCTGGATGCCCTACCAGTCCAGGAGAGCAGTTTGATAGAGCATGACGCAAAAATTTTTCGAGTACTGCTAGGGGAGCAAACATACCGCTCAGGCATATTTTCTGATTATTCAGATCGATCAGTACGAGTCTATGTAGCTGATAAGACAATCCTTGAAACCGTACTGGGTATCGATTTGATCATCTATAGCACTTGCTATGAGAATTTTTTGCTCTTGCAATACAAGAAAATGGATAAGGTTGGTTATGGATGGACCTATCCAATTAGCCCGACATCCAATCTCCATTCGCAACTGAGCAGTATGGCTAGATTTCGCAACACTGCATCTGCATCGGTGACCTCGCCCCCTCCATCGCTTTGGAGTTATCGCCTCAACGAGGATCCCTTTTATTTCAAGTTTTGCGAGGAGTTCCGCCCGGATGCGCGAGATGACAGTCTGGTTCCCGGCATTACCCTGTCAGAAAATCATCTGAGAGAATTCCTCGCATTGCCTGAGGCCAAAGGGCCTATGGGCGGGATAGCTGTCGGATATCATAACTGTCCACGCTACTTAAATAATACCGAGTTCATCCAGCTCGCAAGAGTCGGCTGGATTGGCGCAGGCAGACAATCGACTGCGTTACTAAAGCATGTGCTTGATGAAAACCGGAAAGGTGGTCGAGCAGCGATGCTTGCAATAGTTGATATCCCAAAAGGGAAATCCGCGTCAGGCCGGGCGAGGAGAAAATAGGTACTGCATATTTTGGGATGTTTGACCAATAGGCCAACTGAAATCTGCAAGAAAAATAAACGACATTCCTCTTATGGTTTTTCCAAGCCGACCAGGCGTGCTCGGCGGTGTTCTGCACCGAACAAATCCCGGGCAGGACATATAGTGAAACCAATCGTTGACAGCCATAGCCAGTGTCGGTCCTCTTGTGGTTTTTTCAGCCATCTAGGCACGAATGTCGCCGGCTCATGATCCTAATGTGCAACTATGAAGGGCATATCGGCGCGCTGTGGACGCCGTCCATGGCGTATTGGGCGTTTAGCAAAAGAGGTGCCCCAACGTCGATGGTCTGACAGACAGTGGCTTAGGGCATCATTGTTGACTAAAATGCATTACAAATAACGGTTAGAGGATGAAGTGGGGGATTCATACGCATGGAAAAGCTCAGAAATTTCGTCGGAAATACGCTTGGGTCGATTGCAATCGTGGTTGGATTGTGGGTCGCCATTGCGGATCACGTCGCGGCGGCAACCGCCTGCCTATCCGCCGGTGTTCTCATCCTATTGATTGCCAACATCAACCACTTCGAATTCATTAAAGGATTTGGCTTCGAAGCCAGAACGAAAAAGCTAGATGAAAAGATCGAGGAAGCCGACCGGCTTCTCGTGCAATTGAAATTAGCCAGCCAGTTGTTCGCTGATATTTCTGTACAACTAATGTCAAGGACGGGCCGCTGGGGAGGACCGATTCCAAAGTCTGAAACTCAAGATCTCGTCACTCGTATTCAAGCGCTTTTGAAATCGCTTGGCATCGACAAAGCAGACATCGACAAGAGCCTCGACCCTTTCCATCGAATCACGCTTCGAGATTTGGCGACATCCAGTTTCAATGCCTTCTTCGCTGAACTGGAGGCGCACATACAAGTAGTGAATAGAGCGATGGGGCAACGAGCGGCCGACGAGCTTGCGCGGACGGGCGCGCTTATCGCCGCCGATGACATCAAGCATCGAGCGCTCCAAGACGAATGGCAGGGGATGCAGCGATTCGTGCAAGAGACCCGTCAAAAATTTGAAAGTTCGGATCCTTTCCTTTTAGGGCAGCTTCTGGAGCAGTCGGTGGCAAATGCGCCGGGTTGGACGGACCCTGAGCGCCGCACATTTCTCGACTCCATCAAACTAATAACCGGCGAATGGAAGTTTTATGCGAAGCACATGCGGTTAAACGACGTCACCGCGTGGCTAGCCCGCGAGTACGGCCATTAGCCGTCCTGTAAAATGTGGCGCCCATTTTGCCATTCACGTTTCGAAATGCTGCGTTGCATGCGCGCCGATCTCAGCAACTTTCACCAGTTTAGCCTGATAGTCCGCCGCGTAAATTTTCATATTTGCCGGCATCCTTCTGCTTCTGCTTCCGTCGGGACCGCTTTGGCGACTTTTGTCCCATTGGCTAGAAGACTCAGCCTCAATGTCTTTTCATATCTAGGATCGTGAACATGGCTACGTATAAACAAATACAGACGGATATTCAAGCCAGATATGGTCGCACTGTGAAAACATGTTGGATTGCTCATGTCAAAGAACTTAATGGTCTCCGCATGAGTCAAGCTCCAAACCGTCGTTCTCCCGATTCGCGGGCTCATCCATGTCCGGCAGATATTCGACCTTTGAGCGAGGAGTCGATGCATCGGTTTGATATGCTGCGCTAGTTGAGACCGAACAGAGAGTCCTCTAATGCAAAGTTATCGGCTATATAGTTGTTATATGCGGCCTGTTGCTCCCTCTCCGCGAATTTTCCCGCGCCGCCAATATCGCAGGTCGGTACTCCACTGTCCAGGCATGCACTGCTCGCCGGACTAAAAAAATCGATCGCGGCACACCGGCGATCGATTTTCATTTCAAGCGCGCCCATCATCCTTCGTGACGTCGGATGCGGGCAAGATCGCCGGCGCAATCACTGAAGCCGTTTATATGCCGGTGCTGCAGCAAGCCTGACCCGCTTCACCGCATCTCAAGCGGCACATTTCGTTGCGGGGGCGGAAATGCCTGATCCAGTTCCGCCATATCCTGTTCGGTAAGCACGATATCCAGTGCTGCACGATTGGCGCGGACATGCGCCGGATCGACTGCTTTCGGAATCGCGATGACATTATCCTGCCGCAGCAGCCAGGCGAGGGCGATCTGCGCCGCACTGACATCCTGTCCATGCCGTGCTGCAATTGCCTTCAATCGGGGATTCTCCAGCAGCCGCCGTTGATCCTGCGCGCCGGATTCCAGCGGCGAATACGCCATCACCGGCATCGCATGTTCACGGCACCACGGCAACAGATTCCATTCGACGCCGCGCCGCATCGGGTTATAAAGCACCTGATTGACCGCAATTGCTTGGCCGCCGGGCTGCCCGTACACTTCCTGCATGCCGTTGCGGTCGAAATTACTGACGCCGAAATCGCGTATTTTCCCCTGCTTCCTGAGTGTTTCGAATGCTCCCAGCGTTTCCGCCAGCGGCACCGAACCGGGCCAGTGCAGCAGATAAAGATCGATGCAATCCGTGCCGAGCCGTCGCAGGCTCCGTTCGCAGGCCGCCTGCATGCCGCGCCGGTCGGCATTGTGGGGATAGACTTTGCTGACCAGGAACACCTCGTCGCGGCGGCCGGCAATCGCCTCGCCGACGATCTCTTCGGCGCCGCCTTCCGCATACATCTCTGCCGTATCGATCAACGACACGCCAAGTTCCATGCCCAGCCGGAGCGCATCGACCTCGCGCTTTCTTTGTGCCGGATCCTCTCCCATATACCAGGTACCCTGTCCCAATACCGGGATTGGCCGTCCCGATGGCAATAGCAGTGTTTTTATCGTGTCATGAGGGGACATGCATGCTCCTTTGGCTTGTTAATCAGTTCCGATTTGTAATACACGGATGTCCGTTCCGGCCGAGGCTTATCTATTTAGACGCCAGACAAACGCCCAGCATGCGGCAGGCAATCAAACATAATGTGTCGTCATCATGCCGCAGTTGCCCGGCAAGGTCGATGCTCCATTCGCCGTGACAATCGAGGGCAATGACAAGTGCGCCGGTGGTAGCGCCCGATTGTGCCGTACGCAATGCCTGTTTTAACTTGACGGTGACATCGGTGCAATTGGTGTTGAGCGGTTTGTTGATCGTGGGGATGAGGCGTAGAACGCGGGCTTTGTTTTGGGGGGGAAGAAGCGGCGGATGCACCGTTGAGGTCATGAAGAACTCCGGTTGGATTGTTCAAATCCACCTTCGTTGAGAGGGTGGCCAGGTACTTGAACACCGAAAGTAAACGGTCCGCAGCTTTCCCCGAAGGTCTTTTATCACTGCAAGCTACCCGGCCATAGAAACTATAGGCGCAAAAAAACCACGACTGTCGGG
The DNA here is from genome assembly GCA_028291765.1 of Herbaspirillum sp. GTDB lineage: Bacteria > Pseudomonadota > Gammaproteobacteria > Burkholderiales > Burkholderiaceae_D > Herbaspirillum. The sequence goes on along the minus strand of JAQGNR010000152.1, from coordinate 2,942 downwards.
CGAGGGGCTCCGTTACTTTAAGTGTGTTCAAACACCGGGGAAAACTTTAACGGGAAGCACTCATTGGATCAACGTTAGATCATGCAATTTTTTAGGCTGCAATTGAAATTAAGAAAGTACGTAATCTTAATGGCGAATCTAAATGTCTACTTGGGTTTTAACTACGCAATCCGCGATGACACTGCGGAAGGCATTTGAATAATCGAAGAAATCATCTACCATTCCCGCTTCGATGAAATGAAAGAAGAGCCGTGGGAATACTTGATGAGGCGATACGCGAGTTAGCGTTGGAGAAACAGGTCGCAGAGGATGAATCCAGGCAGGCGGTGGAGGATTTTGACATCATCACATCCAGAGCCATCGACACGCTGAAGCAGACGATTGCCGCTTTGCGGGTTGAATTGCAGGCCGCGGGTTGGTGGTGCGATGAATTGAGCGAGGATATAAAAAAGCCGGAATACTTGAGCCTGAGCTTTCGGGTCCGGCGGCATTTGGAAAATCCCGATCTCGAGACGAATCCTGAGTATTCCTATTCTATTAAATTTGATGCCCTGGGTAGCGCAATCCGGACGACAGGCGAAATCGATACCTTGCTGGAGCCGCTGGTATTTCGTGCTGTGGCTAGACAAGATTTTGGAATGGATCTGGAGAAGGATTTCAAGTTTTTCTTGAAAGCGATTCTTTACAAACAACGTACCGCCCCGGCTTAAGGCATACGAAAAGTCGAAGCATAGCTTGCGGTTCAAAGTGAGGGGAGCGGTGGTGAAGCCGGCACGCGTGTCCGTGCGGAAATATTTTCTCCGTTTGCGATATCAATTCTGACGGTTCGATGCTTTGCAAAAAAGGGCGCTCAGTTCACAGCGCCCTTTTTTATAGGATGGAAGTTGGAGGATTCAGCGTTTAATCCAGCCAGATGAAATCGGCCAGGCGAATACCTTTCGGTACAGCGAGACGATACGATAAGTGATTCCGTCACCTATCTTTGTCCACGCGAGATTAACGATGGCGTAGGTGACTACGCCGACCATAACTGCCCCTACCATATCTAGCGGAAAATGGACGCCGAGAAAAATACGCGCCCACGCCACTGCGCATCCGGCTAAAAGGGTAATGGCGCCGAGCAGCGGCAGGCCACTGAACAATAAAGAAAAGGCAATGGATGCAAATACCGTAGCGTGGTCGCTAGGGAAAGACGAATCCGCGACATGAGGCATGAAGGTATGCCCCAATCCCATATCGAACGGGCGAGGGTGCTGCCAGAGCAGGCCGATCAGTTGATTCAATCCAAGCGCGATAAGCGCGACCGCGCAGGACTTGAGGGCGGCACTGCGTTTGTCGTTGTCGCCCCACAGCCAAATTCCAAGCAATAGTAGTGGGATGGTGAAGATCAGGTCATTGCCGATAACGATGGCCAGATCGATTGCCCATGCTGCGGTATCGGCGCTGGCGTTGACTTGCAGGAATATTGCTTGATTCAACGCTTCAATGCTGCGCATCTAAAAATCCTTTGCTTGGTATCGTTAGCTTCCGACTATGTTTGACAGCGTCATGATACCGAGTATCCGTTGCAATTCACAACGCTCTAAACTAAAAGTATCGGTTATGTCGGTGCGTCTTTGCCCCACGTTTTGCCATTTTTTTAACCGATACTTAAACCTCCATTGCATCACTAAACTAAAACTATCGGTTTACATGAACAGCCGCCCAGCAGATCAGCGCATAGATATTGTCAAACACGCACCAATTCTTTGTCGCTAGTTCTAGGGACATACGAAGATCGCCAAGTCACCTACTATCTCGCGCAGGTAAGTTTGCAAATTTATGGCCTGGGACAACCACATTGAATGACTGGTTGCCGCCGCCTTGCTCGGTCGACACGTCACAACAACCAAGATGTGATAGAGGGTTTATTCACTCTATGGGGAAATGAAATACTTTGAGGTTCAAGTGTTCCTGGTCGTATTTCAAGGACGTTGTTCGATACAACGTCCAAACAGACAATAAAAAGGGTGCGAATTCGTGAATAAATCCAAACATCAGCCGCAATTGACGGCAGGGCGGTTGACGGCCTTAACCATGGCCTTGAGCGCGGCATTGAGTGTCATGACGCCCACTGTGGCCCAGGCCCAGCAGACCATCAATACCCCCGTTGGCGCACAAACCTGGGCCAGCGGCGACTTCACAGTCACCAATGCCGGGACTATTTCAGCCAGTGCCACCAGCGCAGCCTTGACTGCATCGGGAACAACGCTGGGCACGCTGACCAACAGCGGCAGCATCAGCGGCAGCGCCTTCGGCATCCTCAACGGCACTATCGGCAATTCGATCGAATTGCTGACCAACAGCGGCGCCATCAGCGGCGGCAACACCGGCATCAGCAACAACGGTACGATCACATCGCTGACCAACATGGGCGGCAGCATCATCGGCGTCACTGCCGGCATCTTCAACGGCGGCGGTTTGATCACATCGCTGACCAATGCTGTGGGCGGCAGCATCAGCGGCGGCAACACTGGCGGCATCATCAACAGCGGCTCGATCGGATCGCTGACCAACAGCGGCGCCATCAGCGGCCGCCTCGGCATCCTCAACGACAACACCGGCAGTTCGATCGGATCGCTGACCAATGCTACGGGAGGCAGCATCAGCGGCGTCACTACCGGCGTCGAAAACAACGGCGGTACGATCGGATCACTGACCAACAACGGCGCCATCAGCGGCGGTATCACCGGCATCTTCAACGGCGGTTCGATCGGATCACTGACCAACAACGGCCTGATCAGCTCTGGAACCAACGGCATCAACAACAGCGGCATCATCGGCGGTACTATCAACGGCACCGTCGTCGGCATCTTCAACAGCGGCGCCATCAGCGGCGCCGTCAGCGGCATCGTCAACGGCGGTTCGATCGGATCGCTGGCCAATGTTACGGGCGGCAGCAT
>JAQGNR010000140.1 GCA_028291765.1 Herbaspirillum sp. | reverse complement strand
GCTATGCGCTGGCGGCGCTGGCGCTCGATCTGGTGTGGGGTTACACCGGCATTCTGTCGCTGGGCCACGGCGTGTTCTTTGCGCTGGGCGGCTATGCGCACGGCATGTATCTGATGCGCGCGATCGGCCACGACGGCGTGTATCAAAGCAATCTGCCCGACTTCATGGTGTTCCTGGATTGGAAAACCTATCCCTGGTACTGGTCGCTGACCGAGCATTTCTGGTATTGCATGGCGCTGGTGGTGCTGGTGCCTGGCGTGCTGGCGTTTGTCTTCGGCTACTTCGCCTTCCGCTCGCGCATCAAGGGCGTGTATTTCTCGATCATCACGCAGGCCATGACGTTCGCGTTCATGCTGCTGTTTTTCCGTAACGATACCGGCTTCGGCGGCAATAACGGCTTTACCGATTTCAAACGCATTCTCGGCTATACGATATCGGCGCCGGCGACCAAAGCGGTGCTGTATCTGGTCACGCTGGCGCTGTTGCTGGGGGCGCTGCTGCTGTGCCGCTGGATCGTTTGCTCCAAGCTGGGGCGGGTGCTGCAAGGCGTGCGCGATGCGGAATCGCGGCTGATGTTCATCGGCTATAACCCCTTATGGTTCAAGTTATTCGTCTGGACCCTGTCGGCCGTGCTGTGCGGCATCGCCGGCGCCTTGTATGTGCCGCAGGTCGGCATTATCAACCCGTCCGAAATGTCGCCCGGCAATTCAATCGAAATGGTGATCTGGGCCGCCGTCGGCGGGCGCGGCACGCTGCTGGGGCCGATCATCGGCGCGTTCGCCGTCAACGGTTTGAAGAGCTGGTTCACGGCGGCCTTCCCGGAATTATGGCTATACGCTTTGGGGCTGCTGTTCGTGCTGGTCACGCTCTTCATGCGGGACGGCATTCTCGGCGTGGTCACCAAACTCAAACGTAAAGTTAAGGCTGAGGATGAAACTCCGGCAGAGGCCGAAGCGCAAGCCAACAAGGAGCCCGCATGAGCGAAATCTACGACCGCGCCGCGCCTTCGCCCACTATCGATAACGCTCAGCATGCCGATCACGGCACCTCCTATTCGCGCCTGAAGCAGGAAGGCGTCGACACCACGCACGGCGCCATTCTGTATCTGGAAGACATTACCGTTTCCTTCGACGGCTTCAAGGCGCTGAACAATCTGCATCTGGATATTTCGGTGGGCGAGCTGCGCTGCATCATCGGCCCCAACGGCGCCGGAAAAACCACCATGATGGATGTCATCACCGGCAAGACGCGGCCGACTTCCGGCACCGTCTATTTCGGCCAGACCATCGATCTGACCAAGATGACCGAATACGCCATCGCGCATACCGGCATCGGCAGAAAATTCCAGCGCCCCACCGTTTTCGAACAGCATTCGGTATTTGAAAATCTGGAACTGGCGATGAAACTGGATAAGCGCGTGTGGCAAACGCTGTTTGCCAAACTGTCCTCGGAGCAGATCGGCAAGATCGACGAAATCCTGAAATTGATCCGTCTCAACGGCCAGGAGCATCGCCCGGCCGGTCTGTTATCGCACGGCCAGAAGCAATGGCTGGAAATCGGCATGCTGCTGATGCAGGAACCGCAATTGCTGCTGCTCGACGAGCCGGTGGCCGGCATGTCCGATGCCGAAACCGCACGCACCGCCGAACTGCTCAATGAATTGCGCGGAAAACACTCTATTATGGTGGTCGAACACGATATGGGATTCGTCACCGAGATCGCGCAGCAGGGCAAAGTCACGGTACTGCACGAGGGATCGGTACTAGCTGAAGGCACGATGGAGCAAGTGCAGGCCGACGAACGCGTCATCGAAGTTTATCTGGGGCGTTAGCGCAAATATATGCTGCAAGTAACCGGACTCAATCAATATTACGGCGCCGCGCACACACTGCGCGGCGTATCGCTGGACGTGCAAAAGGGTAAGGTCCTCACGCTGCTGGGCCGCAACGGCGTCGGCAAGACCACCCTGCTCAAATGTCTGATGGGCGTGCTGCCCACCGCCGGCGGCGAGATCCTGCTGGAAGGCCGCAACATCAACAAACTGAAACCCTATCAACGCGCCGCGCTCGGCATTGCCTATGTTCCCCAAGGGCGCGAAATCTTTGCGCGCCTGACGGTTGAAGAAAATCTGTTGATGGGCATGGCGGTCAAATCCGGCCGGCAAGCCTCCATCATCAAAGGCGAAGTCTACGAACTGTTCCCGGTACTGAAGGAAATGCTGCACCGGCGCGGCGGCGATCTCTCAGGCGGCCAGCAACAGCAATTAGCGATCGCGCGTGCACTGCTGGCCGAACCGAAGCTGATTATTCTGGACGAACCGACTGAAGGCATTCAGCCCTCCATCATCAAGGACATCGGCCGCGTCATTCGCCTGCTACGCGAACGCGGCGACATCGGCATTCTGCTCTGCGAGCAATATTTCGGTTTCGCCCGCGACCTGGCCGACACCTTTATCGTCATGTCGCGCGGCGAAGTTGTCGCAGCAGGCACACAAGATCAAATGGATGGCGCGCACATCAAACGCCATCTGGCGGTCTGAACTTCACCCTGTTCTTATGTCACTACAACATCTTTTCCCTCTCTCATGAAAGCCGTTGAATACCC
>JAQGNR010000133.1 GCA_028291765.1 Herbaspirillum sp. | reverse complement strand
CGCTGGGTTGCGGCTTTCATGAAACCACGGCCGATGGCCAGTTCACGCTGGAGCCGGTGTTCTGTCTCGGCCAGTGCGCCAGCGGCCCCAACATCATGCTGGACGATAAGCTGTATGCGCGGGTGAGCGACGATAAACTGAACCGGCTGCTGGATGCCAAGCGAGACGCGTCATGAGTGCTGCAATGAATCCTACGAACATCACTATTTACGTGCCGCGCGACTCGACCGCGCTGGCGCTGGGCGCGGATGAAACCGCCGCCGCCATCAGCGCCGAAGCGCAGCGGCGCGGCATCGAGATCACCGTGATCCGCAATGGTTCGCGCGGCATGTTCTGGCTGGAGCCGCTGGTGGAAGTGGCGACACCGGCAGGCCGTATCGCCTACGGCCCGGTGGAGGAGACCGATGTGGCCGCGCTGTTCGATGCCGGCTTCACCGCAGGCGGCGCGCATGCGCTGGCCCATGGCCTGACCGAAGAACTGCCTTATTTGAAGAACCAGGAACGCCTGACCTTTGCGCGCATCGGCATCACCGATCCGGTCTCGCTGGACGATTATCTGGAACATGAAGGCTATCTGGGTTTGCAAAAGGCCTTGGCGATGGCGCCGGCCGATATCGTGCAGCAAGTCACCGATTCCGGCTTGCGCGGACGCGGCGGTGCGGCGTTCCCGACCGGCATCAAATGGAAGACCGTGCTGGGCGCAGTGGCAGCGCAAAAATATATCGTCTGCAATGCCGACGAAGGCGATTCGGGCACTTTCTCGGACCGTATGGTGATGGAGGACGATCCCTTCATGCTGATCGAAGGCATGACCATTGCCGGGCTGGCCGTGGGCGCGACTTATGGCTATATCTATGTGCGCTCCGAGTATCCGCATGCGATTGCAGTGCTCAATGAGGCCATTGCGATCGCCACCGCACGCGGCTTTCTGGGCAACAATATTCTCGGTTTCGGCAAAGACTTCCAGCTGGAAGTGCGCAAGGGCGCAGGCGCCTATGTTTGCGGCGAAGAAACGGCGCTGCTGGAAAGCCTGGAAGGCAAGCGCGGGATCGTGCGCGCCAAGCCGCCGCTGCCGGCGCTGGAAGGTTTATTCGGTTTGCCGACCGTCATCAACAATGTGATTTCGCTGGCCTCGGTGCCGATCGTGCTGGCGCGTGGCGCGGCGTTTTATCAACACCATGGCATGGGCCGTTCGCGCGGCACCTTGCCGATGCAATTGGCCGGCAATCTGCGCCAAGGCGGCCTGGTGGAGAAAGCGTTCGGCGTGACCTTGCGCGAATTGTTGTACGATTTTGGTGGCGGCAGCGCCTCGGGACGGCCGATCCGGGCGGTGCAGGTGGGCGGTCCGCTAGGGCCGTATCTGCCGGAAGCGCTGTTCGATACGCTGGTCGATTACGAAGCATTTGCAGCGGTGGGCGGCACGGTGGGCCACGGCGGCATTGTGGCTTTTGACGACACGGTCGACATGGCGCAGCAGGCGCGTTATGCGATGGAATTCTGCGTTGAAGAATCCTGCGGCAAATGCACGCCGTGCCGCATCGGTTCGACCCGCGGGGTGGAAACCATCGACAAGATCATTGCGGCAGACGGCGCAGGGCGCGAACAGCAGATTCATCTGTTGCGCAATCTGTGCGACACCATGATCAACGGCTCGCTGTGCGCCATGGGCAGCATGACGCCGTTGCCGGTGTTGTCGGCGTTGAACCATTTTGCGGACGATTTTAAAGAAAAGATTTGATGATTTGAGGCCGGTGGTGACCCTTCGACACGGCCTTCGGCCTGCTCAGGGCGAACGGGGTTGTAAGTAGCGCTTAAAAACCCCATTCGTCAGTGACTCGCTTGGCAAACGGTTTTCTTTAAATGTTCACAGAATCCCGTTCGCCCTGAGTAGCGGCAACGCCGCGTATCGAAGGGTCACCGCTAACGTATCAACATTAGAAAGACAGGACATCATGAACCAACTCAACGATCTCGATTACGGTACGCCAGCACGCGTGTCCGAACGTTTAATCACCCTCGAAATCGACGGTGTGGCAGTGACCGTAGCCGCCGGCACGTCGGTGATGCGGGCGGCGACAGAGGCCGGCGTCAACGTGCCCAAACTGTGCGCCACCGATAGCCTGGAGCCGTTCGGCTCCTGCCGCCTGTGTTTAGTGGAAATCGAAGGCCGGCGCGGTTATCCGGCTTCCTGCACCACGCCGTGCGAGCCGGGCATGAAAGTGACCACCGAGTCGCCCAAGCTGGCCGATATTCGGCGCGGGGTGATGGAATTGTATATTTCCGACCATCCGCTGGATTGCCTGACTTGCCCGACCAACGGCAATTGCGAACTGCAGGACATGGCCGGCGCGGTCGGCCTGCGCGAAGTGCGCTACGGCTATGAAGGCGACAATCACCTCGATTTGAAGAAAGACGAATCGAATCCGTATTTTACGTACGACGCCTCGAAATGCATCGTCTGCAACCGCTGCGTGCGCGCCTGCGAAGAAACGCAAGGCACCTTCGCGCTGACCATCGACGGCCGCGGCTTTGCCTCGCGCGTCTCGGCCGGGCAATTGGACAGCTTCATGGAATCCGAATGCGTCTCCTGCGGCGCTTGCGTGCAAGCTTGCCCGACGGCGACCTTGACCGAGAAGACCGTGATCATGCTGGGGCAAGCCGAGCATAGT